>NZ_JABKBZ010000085.1:0-19979 GCF_013166635.1 Lentimicrobium sp. S6
TTGCTTCGCTCTGCTCGCAATCTCAGAATGTTCATTGCGAAGATGGTCATTGCGAGGAGGAACGACGAAGCAATCTCTATAAACCTACTTCAAAACTACTTTCTGAACTATAGTTTCATTATCTGAAACCAATTGTACAAGGTAAGCCTCTTTAGCATTTGAAAGGGAAATACTCTGTAATTCTTGCTGGCTTAATGAACTAGAATACACCACTCGTCCTGCTAAATCATATATTACTACTGAATTAAACTCATTAGAGGAGGTCTGACGAATATAAACTTGTCCATTGTGAGCATATACTTGTGCTTCTTGTTCAACGAGTTCATTTGTTGCGGTAGCTTTAAGATGTAGTATGAAACGCTCCTCTGAATCATTAGTATTCCAATCAAAGCTATAAGCTCCTTTACTTAGGTCGTAGAAGAGGTTTAGTTTGGTATCTTCTAGTTCAACTAATGAAAACCCATCCATTTCTTTTATGCCTATCTTATAGTTTCCACTTTTCTGATTTCTTAGACCTAACTGTATGATTTCCGATTCTGGTCTTACATCAATAGAGAGATATTTTTCTCCTGTAATAGAGAAAAGTTGACATGAACCAACTGAATTATTAAAGAACTTGTATGCATCGAATCTTTTTTCATATAATTGATTTGCATTTGCATGGAATTTAATGCATAGCTCATCAGAGGAGCCATTTGTTATGGCTTCTAAAATAATTCCATTTTTGATATCTTGTTCAGACTTATAATAGGTTGAAGCTCCGGAATGTGTTCTGTTAGCATTGGTCAAACTTATATCAGTTCCATCATCTCCAGCATCAACAACCACAAAGAATGCTTGCATGGGTGGAATAAACTGCGTACAGCCATTGGAGCTACTACCATTATTCCAGCTGATATATTTTCCATAAGTGCCATCCCCATTGTTAAAGTCTGGATTCCAGATATAAACAGCTCCCCAATCATTATCCAGGCCGATCCAATCTATGCTTGATGGATATGGGTTTCCAATCAAGTTTGCTCCTTCAAAGGTATCAGGATCTGATGAATATTCCGTAAATGAAACAGAATGAGTAATGGTTCCATTATTAGGTGTTCCGGTAAAAGTATGGGTAGTTTCACCATCCTCAGACCAAAAGCCAAAACCTTTTCCTGGAGTTAATGGTGCGTCTAGTTCAGTAATATCGATCCAATCGGCAGATGTTTCATTCCAGTTTTGTAAGTAATCAAATTTAAACATCCCACTCTGAGCACCCGCAACAGGAGATGAAATTAAATGCCATTGCCCATTGGAGATAGTTCTTTGGGCAGTGAAAATACCATTATTGGTGATGGTTCCAGTGGTAATTAAAGAACCTCCATCCTCAATGGTTAATGCAGCTCCAGATTCAATTATAATATTATGGCAATCGGCTGTTCCATTAGAAGCAATTATTGGATCTATAGGCAAATTAGGGATTATTACATTGGAATATTCTGTTGGTTTTATGTCATTACTCCAGTTTTCAGGAGTATTCCATGCAGCTGTAGACGCACCAGCATCCCATTCTAATGTAGTGAAAGGATCTTCTCCATACTTAAATTCATAAGCACCCATATCAATTATACCAGATGAACTAGCATCTGTTTTTAGTAATTTTCTACCATAACCTGTTCCTCTTATATCGTAAGTTTCGCTATTTACGGCATCATTGCCCACATCGGCACATGGAGATAGACTAGTTATTCTGTAATCATCACTATTGACATCAGCAAATAGTGGATTACTATTAATATTTCCGACTCCTGTATATCCACCTTCAATATTTGAATATGTAACATTTATTGTAGCACTGCTTTGAGCTGATATTTGGCCATCAGGATTATCCCAAAAAATACTATTACTGATAGTAACGGTAGCAGAAGAACCATAAGCAACATACGCCATATCTTCATTATTATTAAACGTGCAGTTAATTATTTGTAGTTCTGTATTCGAGCTTCCCCAGTCATAAATAGCTCCGCCCTCGTATGCTGCTGTATTATCATAAAAAAGACAATTGGTTATTTCAGACTCTATAGATCCATTGGTGGAAGTTGCAAAATTTGCGATCGCACCTCCATATCCAGTTGTTGAATTGCCTTGAAAAATGGTGTTTTTAATCTCAGGGTTAACAATTCCATTTTGACCATAATTTTGAATGGCTCCACCGCCTAACTCATACAAACCTGCCGAATTATTGATAAAAGTACAATCATCTATTGTGGGACTTGCTTCGCCGCTGCTATAGCCATGGTTGTGCATAGCACCGCCATCATAGTCACAAGAATTTCCATTAAATGTGCAATTTGTAAAGGTCGGACTTGCTGTGCCTGCCCCCTCGCCATAGTTATAGACACCTGCCCCATAATCAGAAGCAGTATTTGCATTGATATTACAGTTTGAAAAAGTCGGACTTGAAGTTCCTCCATTTCCATAGTTGCAAATCCCACCTCCATAACTACCTTCATTCCCACTTATAGTAGAGCCTGTAAAAGTAGGGCTTGACACTGCTGTTCCAGAAGATTCCGTAGCATCATTACAGACTCCGCCACCATAATTAGCTGTATTATTGCTTATGGTACAATCAGTAAAAGTAGGGCTAGCTGTTCCATCCTGTCCATCATTATATATCCCACCGCCATCAACTGCTGCTGTGTTATTGCTAATGTCGCAATCAGTAAAAGTAGGGCTTGCAACACCACCAAATTCTCCCTCATTGTTTACACCTGCCCCATAGCCATCGGTTGTATTATTTGTTATAGTGCAGTTTGTAAAAGCAGGACTGCTTGCGCCGGCAGTACTTGGTGAAGGCGGGGTTGGGGTGTCATGATAATTTGCCAGATTTAATACACCGCCGCCCTGGTAATAGGCATAATTATAGGTAATAATGCAATTTGTAATTTTCGGGTTACTACTATTGCCATTACCTGAGCCATCGTTATAAATGCCACCCCCGCAGGCGCTTTCGATATCAGTTGTTCCACCATCTGCGTAACCTTTGGTTATTGTAAAACCATCCAAGATGGTTTCGCTGGATGCGTTGGTAAATTTTACCACGTGGTATGAATTGTCGGTATTGTCTCCGCCAGTGCCAATATCTCCACTCAGAATGGTTTCATTTGCCCCGCCTAATCCAAAGTCAGTCCTTTCGGAAACAGCGGATTCAGTTCCGGCAAAACCGCCATAGACTTCTACACCACTTGGAATTTCAAAAGAGATGGTTCTGGTTGTTGTTAAAGTAGGTTTATATATACCTTCTGCAACCCAAATTTCATCTGTTGAAGATGCAGCACTGAGAGCACTTTGTAAATCGGTGTATGCATTTGTCCAACTGCTTCCATCGTTGCTTTCTGTTGCATCAATATCCACATAGATTATTGAAGAAAATAGGGTAAGGCTTATCAATAGCAGGATGGTTGTAAATAAAGGTTTCATTTTATTCAATTTTAGTTAATACTTATTTAATCGTTGTTCGCTTACTTTTAAATTTATTGGCCGCATAGAGTAGGAATTTAAATTGCTTATCCAATATTTCAATTTTAAAAGACCAATAAATGTATGTAATTGAATCAAATATAATATAATTAAATCAAATACACAATAATATACTCGAAAATCATATTACTTTTGTAAAATGAATCAAAGCTTAAATATTTTAAAGGAATTAATCAGTCATCTTGAAAATTTTGCACAGACTCATTCTTCTCATGAGCCTAAGCTTTCAGAATTTTTAGCTTATGTAGAAAGTGAACTTTCAGAAAATAGCGAAGAAGAGAATCCTCAAGATCATAAGAATGGAGAGTTATTCTTTAGGTTATTATCTATTAGTCGAACTCTTAAATATGAAGTAAAAAGAGCCTTAAAGACAAGTCTTATTTCAACATATGAAGAATATAGTTTTATGATTCATATACATCATTTAACGAGTATTCGTAAAATGGAGCTTATCAAAATGCATTCCATGAATGGTCCAAGTGGAATAGAGGTTATTAGAAGATTAATCAAGCTTAAATTGATTGATGAATTTGATGATTCAAAAGATAAAAGAGCAAAACTGATAAAGTTGAGCGAACTAGGTGAGAAAGAAATGACTAAGGTTTCGTCTTTGATTGAAGAGCTTATTGATGAAAATGGTGCTTCTCTAAATATGAAAGAAAAGGCTAATATGATTATTCTGTTGAAAAAACTGATGAAATAATATAATAACAAAAAGCATGAGTGATTTTCTCATGCTTTTCGTTTTTAGAATCTGGGATAATGATTCATTCTTTTCTGAAGTATTGTTTTCCAGTATAAATACCTGCAGCTGCAATCATAATAATAAGACCACCACCAATGGGAGCACCACCCCCCACTGGAGTATTCCCTCCGCCTGCAGCACCATTTCCATTATTAGGTGGAGGAGGAGTTTGAGCAAAAGCAAATGCTGTGAATATTAAAAATGCTGCTGTGATGGTTATTTTCTTTATGTTTTTCATTGTTCTTTGGTTTTTCAATTTTTAAATTTGTCATAGTTTGTTTGAGATTGCTTCGCTCTGCTCGCAATCTCAGAATGTTCATTGCGAAGATGGTCATTGCGAGGAGGAACGACGAAGCAATCTCTATAAACCTACTTCAAAACTACTTTCTGAACTATAGTTTCATTATCTGAAACCAGTTGTACAAGGTAAGCCCCTTTAGCATTTGAAAGGGAAATACTCTGTAATTCTTGCTGGCTTAATGAACTAGAATACACCACTCGTCCTGCTAAATCATATATTACTACTGAATTAAACTCATTAGAGGAGGTCTGACGAATATAGACTCGACCATTAGAACTATATACTTGTGCTTCTTGTTCAACGAGTTCATTAGTTGCGGTAGCCTTAAGATGTAGTATGAAGCGCTCCTCTGAATCTTCCATATTCCAATCGAAGACATATATTCCAGTACTAAGATCATGGAAAGTATGTAGTTTGGTGTCTTCTAATTCAGCACTTGCAATGCCATCAGTTTCTAACATGCCAATAGAATATTTACCATTTGCTGTATTTTGAAATCCTAATTGAACAATTTCGGTTTCTGGACGAATATCAATAGATAACTTTTCATAATTTGATAAAGAATAAATTTGGGATAAATTTTCTGTATTGCTTAGAATTTTATAAGCATCTTTATCTAATTCAAAATTATCTGAGCTCTCTTCTTTAAAGGCAATGACTAGTTTGTCTTTATATCCATTAGATTGTGTATAAACTATTATACCATTTTCAATAGTTTGTATAGCTTTCTCAAAACCATCAGCTCCATCATGAGTTCTCATAGAGTTTGTTAAAGTAAATGTTCCAGAACTACTAGGTAATACAAAGAAACCTTGACATGGTGCAGCATATCTGGGGGCTAAACCAAATCCTCCAGTAGCAGGATAAGCTTCATAAGCTGTTCCATTCCATGTATACTTTGCACCGTAGCCACTCACTAAATCCCAATCGATAGCCGAGGGATAGGGGTTTCCCACAGCATTTGCTTTATTATAGCTTCCTCCAGAACCAGATGTGGTAAGACTAATGCTTTGATCTCCATCGTTAGGATCTCCAGTAAAGCTATAGGAAGCTTTAGCATGAGTTCCAAAGAAGCCATAGGCTTTCACAGGTGTGAGTGTAGTATTTTCATCATCTATTTGCTCCCATAGTCCTGTAGATTCGTTCCAGTTTTGTAAATAATCTCCAAAGAAGAGATTAGCTGTGGTATTATTATTTGGGGCGGATATTAAATGCCATTTACTATCATTTGTTAAGGTTTTGTTTAGGGTAAAAGTTCCATTAATAAACTCGTTTCCTTGTGCAATAAATGAAGCTCCATCATTTAAAGTAAAACTAGCACCTGTTTCAAGGAAGAAGAGGTTGCAATCGAAAGCCGTACTTACTATTGGATCACTTCCTGAAAAAGCATATACACCAACATTATCTACAATATCATTTTCAGGGTCTGAAGGCGCTATACCACGACTCCAGTTTGCATTTGTAGATTCAGAATTAGAACTAGTATTGAGCCATGTATTAAAAGCTGTTGATACTACGGATGTAATATTAGCAGGAGCTCCATCGTAATTTGCTGAGGCTATATTGTTAGCTACATTACCATTATCCAAATTATAATACATAACCAGACCATCCTCATTTCCAATTAAAGTTTTGTTCATGTTTTCGCGTATTTCAGCCTCGCTACGTACATCAGTCCAAATACGAACTTCATCAAGTTGTCCATTCAAAACTTCTGAAGGGCCATGGTAAGCTCCTAATAATCCATTATAGACAATTGTAGGTAAGTTTACATTTGCAGAAGTTCTTTGATTAGATAATACTCCATCCACGTAGGTTTTAAATCCATTGGTGGTATTTTTCTCCCAAGTACAAGCAATATGATGCCAGTTTCCATCTTCCAAAACCGCGTCAGAACCGATAAGTACTCCATTCGCTGACCCTCCATCTGTGGAAATTATAAATTTCGGATTAGAACCTCCCCAACCAGCTACTACGTAGTCACTTCCATAGCTTACATCGAAACCTTGAAACCGAACTGCAGATTGCAAAACACTACCTTTAAACCAATATTCTATACTAATGGCAGTTCCTCCTGAAAAATTGTTATGATAAGGATCGTTGCCTAAGCTTACCCAACTTATTGATCCATTAAAGCTATAGCAGTTTTTTGGGCCAAAAAAGGCAGAAGAAGGGATGGCATGGTCAGTAAAGTTAATTCCCAAAAGCGTTCCATTATAATTATTCGCTGTTTCATCATAAAGCGTCGTACCACTTGTTTGATTAAATTTGTAATAAGCCACTAGGTTATCCTCGTTGCCAATTAACTCTTGATACATTCTAGTTCTAATATTTGATTGATCCAAAGCTACATTCCATATACGGACCTCATCAATGATACCATCTGTTAATGGCCTACCACCTAGGTTGTCAGATGCTCCAATAAATGTGTTTGTAGATGGGGCACTAGGACCAGATCCGGGACTGGTAAAAACTAGAGTTCCATCTAGGAAAGCTCTTGCTGTGCCTGCTAGATCTATACTGAAGGCTACATGATGCCAATCTGTTCCTATATTTATTCCTGTAGGAATCCATCTTATATTATCATATATCAGAATGAGTTCATTGCCTGAATGCTCAAAATCTCCTGATCCAACGCCTATTGCATAACCATTTGAGCCACCTCCTATATTTATAAATGTGCCGCTTTCAGTCAAACTAGGTAGGTTTATCCAACATTCAGCAGTTATATTAATTGTTCCTAAGCCCATGTTTGAGGGAATACTAATAACGTCGCTACTAAAAGTTAAGGCATTGTTCTGGGCAGTAGAGGAGAGGCTAATTCCAAAAAAAGTAAGAATGATCAGCGTGTAAAAGTTCTTTTTCATAATATAATTTTAAAAATGTTCAACTGAATTATTATAACATTAAAAAAAAGCAAAAAGAACATAGATGCATGAATATCAGCGGTTAGGGCATTTGGTTTTTTAACGATAATAATATCTAATTGTACGACTATGTGCAAAATTAAGAAAAAAAAATTAAAAATCAAATGAAAAACTCATTTTTAATATTGGCTCATTTTGAGTTATAAATCACCCTAAAATAGTTTAGTCTTATGCCTATTATATTTCTGCATTGGAAATTATAGGAAAAAAAAACAGACCCAAAGCCAGTTAAAAAGTAAGGGTTTCGCTTCAAGCGAAACCCTTACTGGTTGTTACTTAATTCCTAAGCTTCGATTTTATAATCAGGCACCTGATTTCGCCATTTAGTAAAACCATAAGCTCCGGCAGTAGCTAATAAAATTAATAATCCACTTCCAATAGGAGCACCACCACCAACAGGAGTTGTCCCACCACTACTGGTTGTTCCATTATTGGGTGGAGGAGGGGTTTGAGCAAATAAAGTACTCATGGCGAATACTAAAACGATTATTCCGATGTATTTTTTTATGTTTTTCATAATTCTTTTTTTCAATTTTTAATTCTTGTTTGGTTTCGGATGTTGGATGTCCGGTGACAGATGTTTGGTGTTACTTCCAACTTTAAGCTTTCGGCTTCGGACTTCAGGGCTGCAATCCTTTCGCTCTGCTCAAGGCGTGCATCCCTTTACTTCCGGCTTCTGGCTTCCGACTTCCCACTATTCCAATATTACTTTTTCTACTAGTGTTCCATTACTCGAAACCAACTGTACCAAATATGCTCCCTGCAAATGACTCAAGTCGAAGCTTTGAAGATTTTGCTTGCTTAGATTATTCTCGTAAACCAATCTACCTGCCAAATCGTAAACCATGATTTCATCAAATTCTTCTGCATCATCCATTCTAACATAAACCTGGCCATTGGCAGTATAAACTTGTACATCTTGTACTACCAGTTCTTCTGTTCCAGTTGCTTTCAGATGTAATATAAAACGCTCCTCTGAATCTGTAGTTTTCCAATCGAAATGATATGGACTGGCAGCCAGGTTATGGAATTTATTAAGTTTGGTGTCTTCGAGCTCAACACTTCCGATATTCCCAATTTCTTTAACTTCTATGTTATAATTTCCATTCAGATTGTTTTTATAGCCGAGAGGAATTCTTTCAATATCATTTCGTACATCTATGGATAATTCATCATTACCTGCAAAAGACCATATTTCTGATTTGCCTGAAATATAGGCTTTTAGTTTTAATGCATCTCTGTCAAAATCGAATACCTGAGAGGCTTCCGGATGGTATCTAATTAAAAGTAAATCATCTCTATAGCCTGATTTTGCAGAGAGCAAGACCCCATTTTGCAATGATTTATCAGATTTATAGTAGCTGGTTGCACCACTATGTGTTCTCATGGCATTGGTAAAAGTGAAAGTAGATGGATCTCCATCGGGAACTACAATAAAGAAACCTTGCATAGGAGGAACATATCTGGACCCGGTTCCATAACTACCAGTTTGAGGGTAGGCCAGATATTCATCCCCATCCCAATAATAAACAGATCCAAATCCTGAGACCTCATCCCAATCAATACTGGAAGGGTATGGGTTTCCTAATAAATTGGCACCATCTCTGGTCGAGTCTTGTACGGAAGTGTATGAAATTGAAACTGATACATTGCCTGTATTGGGTGTTCCTGTGAATGCTAGTGAAGCTTTTGAAGTTGTATAAACTCCATATCCTCTTCCGGGAGTTAGGCTTGATGCCTGATCTGTTATTTCACTCCATGAAGCATTTGACTCATTCCAGTTTTGAAGAAAATTACCTGTGAAATAATTAGCAGTTGCAGAGGAGATAGGACTACCAAATAGATGCCAGGTATCATTTGTGATGGTTTTTTCAATATTAATTGTACCATTGTTAGTTATAGTTTCAGCAGTAATTAAAGATCCTCCAGAATTGACTGTAAGTATTGCACCATTATTAATAGTAAGGTTTTTACAGCTACCTGTACCACTGCTGGAAATAACAGGATCATTGCTTACATTTGGTATCAGTACATTATCTATTAGAGTTGAAGGTACTTCGCCACCCTCCCAATTGGTAGAAGTATTCCAGTCATTATTTGTTGCTCCACTCCAAGCATAGGTGCCGCCTTGCCATTTTAAGAATGGATAACCATCATTCGTATAATTATCCATTTGCCAGGTATTTGTAAAATCCCATCCAGAAGCAGTGAATGTAGACTGAGTTTTCATTTCGGAAGTGGTTAATCCAGTTCCGTCATCAAAAGAAGTACTTTGCCCGGAAGTTTCGGTATCCCAGAAGCAGTCTGTTATGGTATTATAATCACCCCAAGAGTAGTAATTATATGCAAAAAGCCCACCAGCATAATCACCTGGGTCACCTCCATTTGTAACGGCACCACTATTATAAGAATTTGAAATATTTATTGTTGCTTGTGCTCTCCCAACCAATCCACCGCTGAAACTTTCTCCATGGGTAGAAACTCTACTATAACAATTATTAATTGTTAGGGTTCCGTTTCCAACATATCCTACAAAACCACCTGCGTTGGTATAGTTACCAGTTACTGAACCAGAAGCAAAGCAGTTGCTAATTGTTGTGTTTCCCGATGAGGATCCTACAAAAGCTCCTACATTTCCCCAACAAGTAAAATCAACATTTACTAAGCCAAGGTTTGAGATACTTGCTCCATTTGTTGTAGTAAAAAATGCTCTTCCATAAATTTCTTTATTTATATATAAACCTGTTATTGTGTGGTATTGGCCATTATAAGAACCTGAAAATGATATGGCAGATAATCCTTCTCCTCCATTCCAACCGGAACTTGCAGAAGCATCAATATCGGCAGTTTGAATAAAATATTTATTCCAATAGCTGCTATTTTCAGAAAAATTCTTTAAATCTGTAAGATCAGCAATTACGTAAGGGTCAATAGATGTTCCTGAGCCATCAAACAGACTTACAAATGATGTTTCAAAACTCACCTGATTTCCGTAAAATGTTCCATTACCATTTGTAATATAGGCTCTAACATAATAAGTGGTCGAGGAGGTTAAATTTGAAATACTAGAACTAAATGCTCCAGTTGAACTAGTCGAACCTTCATCTGTGTGTGAGTTAGCAATTGTAGGATTCCCGGATGTACTCCAACATACACCATGAGCCGTTATGGGAGAGGCAACTGTTTGAATATTACCATTTCCAGTAGCTGTTGTTCCCGTAATATCAGACACTGCCTGAGTTGTTACCAGATATGAAGTTGTAAAACTAACTTGATCGCCATAAATTGTTCCTGTTTCATCAGTTATAAAAGCTTTAACATAATAAGTTGTTCCTGGTGACAATCCGGTAATATCTGAAGTAAAAGTACCTGTTGAGCCAGCGGAACCTTCATCTGTGGAAGAATCGCCGGTTGTTGGGTTGCCGGAAGTATTCCAACATACTCCATGAGCTGATATGGAAGTGGTTCCAATAGAAGTGATATTACCATTTCCTGTTGCAGTTGTTGTTGAAATATCAGATACAGATTGGGTACTTACTGTGCCTGGAGTTTCCGGACAATCATAGGTATAGCTTATATTTTCTGGTACTGCACCACCTTGTCCTGATTGTGCTTCTACAACTCCATTACTATTTTTAATCTGATATTCATTTTCGTAGGAATAGCTACCTGCTGTATATTGTGTTGTAATAATATCATCACAGGAAACTGAAAACTCATTGATCTGTGGACCAGAACCACTAGCTAAAGTTAAATTGGATAATACTGGAGAACTATTTATTAAAACATTTATACTACCACCATTCCAACC
This sequence comes from Lentimicrobium sp. S6, assembly GCF_013166635.1. Lineage (NCBI taxonomy): Bacteria > Pseudomonadati > Bacteroidota > Bacteroidia > Bacteroidales > Lentimicrobiaceae > Lentimicrobium > Lentimicrobium sp. S6. The sequence continues at coordinate 11,301 of NZ_JABKBZ010000085.1, forward strand.
ATCACCATAAGAGTCAGATAATTCTATAGTCCAGGTTTCGGTAACTGATGTTACTGCCGTAAAGCTTACTTGACTGCCATAGGATGTTCCTCCACTGTTTGTTGCATAGGCTCGTACATAGTAGGTTTGATTCTCAATTAAACCAGTTATGGAAGAAGTAAAAGTGCCTGTAGAAGAAGCAGTACCTTCTGTTGTTTTACTATCATCTGTAGTAGGAGTTCCGCTTGTATTCCAGCAAACACCGTGTTGAGTAACTACTGCATCCCCTAGGTTTGTAATATTTCCATTGCCTGTGGCGGTAGTAGCATCAATGCTGGAAACAGCTTGAGTTATTACTGTAGGTGGATCAATTTCCCGATAGTGGTAAGCGTACACTCCACCACCCTCAGAATACCCAACAATATTATCAGTTCCATCTATACCACATGCTTGTTTGCCTCCGGTTTCGTCATAATTAAGTAGCGAAAAATTACCTGAAGATATTTCATACAAAAAGTTGACTTTATAACTTCCTGATGTTTCATAATATGCCAATACATGAGTTGCATCAATTCCTTCTATGTTTGTCGATTCATACCAAGTCATTTGTGGACTATTAGGGTCACCATCTACTCCATAATCTATAGATGTCCATGTATCGGTACTCATATTATACATAAATCCTGTATTCACATTGGAGTAAGTATCACCACTATTTCCAACAATAATATTACCATAAATTCCTGTGAACTTTGTATTTAATGCACCTGGCCTGTCTATTGTCGTCCAGGTTCCTGTACCAGAGTTGTATAAGCACCCATGGTAATGACTATCTCCATCTTTGTAATAGCCCACATAATTGTTACCACTTACTCCCATCATTTCTGTTTCATTTCCTGATGTATGATCTAAAGTTGTCCAGGTTGAGCCATTATATCTGAAGCCATGAGAAACAGCGCTATTGTCTTTATAATAACCAACAATATTGCTTCCATCTATTCCTTGTGGATAAGTATAGTTTTCTCCAGGATAATTTAACAAGACAAAACTATTACCATCATTTGCAGTTTTAAATCCGTAAACAGCCATTGGGGATGAGATAAATGTATTTCCAACTATATTATCACCATCAATATCGTTTGCCCAAGTATCATTTCCTGAATATTGGAAATAGGTCATAGGCATGGGTTGGGCAGTTAAAAATGTATTCATTAAAATACAAAATAAAGTAATGAATGAAAAAAGGTATAAATTTTTCATAATATTTTTTTAATTGTTCTTTATAAAAGTAAGAAATATAAAGGGAATATAGTATTGAGATGTTCTCTCAAAAAAGAAAAAGCTATCTTAAAAAAGAAAATAATCATCAAAGCACGACGAAAACAGAGATTATTTTCTAAAAGAGGATAGGTCCTTAAATCTTTTAGGAGTGATGCCTGTATGATCTTTAAATATTCTGTAAAAGCTACTTACAGAATTGAAACCTGACATTTCTGCAATAGCATCCAATGTATAATTGTCAGAAGATTCATCAGTCAGCAATTCTTTTGCTTCTTCAACTCTCAATTGATTGATAAAACTATTGAAATTATTATTGGTGTTTTCTTTTATGGCCTTAGATATATAAGATTTATTGGTATTACATTTTTTTGCCAGATTCTCTATGGAGAACTTATTATTCAACCAGAATTTTTCAAGTTGAATTAAATCCTGTATTTGATTCCACAATTCAACATTTGTCTCATCATTATTTGATGTGTTTCTATTTTGAGAATGAAAATGCTCTGAATGTATAGTGTTTAATTGATATATTTTCCTATAAGACTTATCTAATCTTCTGTAAAGAATGAAAATCACCATTAATGTTATAAAAAGGATACTTCCGAAAATTATAAGAAAAATGATTTGATTTCTTCTTTTAATAATTATGCTTGTTTGCTCTTGAATGGTTTTTTGATCAGTGTCAGATTGGTATTTTATATGTAAGTCGTTAACCAGTTTTGTATTTTTTGCAGATTCTAGTGAATCTCTATAATTTGCATATTGTTGTAAATACTTATTTGCTTTTAATTTATCTCCATTTAGAATAGCCAGTCTTGTTTCCAGATATTTTATTTTAGAAGCAGTGCGGGAATTATAGATATTGATTGTTTTTAAAATTTGGTATGCCTGATCATATTCATTTAAAGCAATGAGGAGATTTACTTTTGTAGTCAGATATGTTGCTCTTAAGTATTCGAAATTGTTCTCCTCAATAATCTTTTCATTTTCCTTCAAATATTTTTCAGCCTTTTCTAACTCACCTAGTTCTATACAACACAGGATCAAATTATTCAATAACATTCCTCTTTCATAATGACTGGATGTTTGCAGGAACTCCAAATTAGATTTTTCCAAATTTTTTATGGCCTGTTCAAATTGATTTTGATCCATTCGAATTTTTCCCAGATTGTGATAGGCCAAACCTAAATGATGATGGTCATCAATACTTCGGAAATATTTCAAAGCACTATTTAGATAATCATGCGCTTGCTGTATTTGATTTAAATGATTATAAAGCAGCCCCATATTTAATTGGGTTTGTGCAATCCCCAAATAATTTCCTAATTCTTTATCAATTTGAATACACTTTAAGTATTGCGTAATAGCTTTATCATATTGATCGGTTAATTCATAATTGATCCCCAGATTATTCAGACAACTGGATTTAAATTTTAAATTTTGATGGGTATAATCTGAATTTAAGGCATTTAAATAAAATGAAGAACTGACAAAATAGTTTCCTTTGTAATAATAAGCTATTCCAATGAGATATTGACCAATGGCGATTATTGAATCATTGTCATTTTTTAATTCAGAAACCATTTTTTCGGCTAATATTATAGCTGAGTCTGGACGGTCAGACAAATATGATTTTATTTTATCAATTTTAATTTGATAGAAATCTTTCGGAAGCTTTTTTTCCTTATTGGCGTGCACATTAGATATGAAAATAGATATTAATAGAGTACTTAATATGTATTTAAATAGAGAAGACATAAAATATATTTATGCTAATTTAAACAAAAAGAAGCTGTTCTACAAATGCAAAACAGCTTCCCTTATTGATTTATTTAAATTTACGATTCTTCTTCAATAGTATATTCCGGTTTCTTCTTAAGATAACTTGCATATGCATAAGCTAAAGCAGCAGATGCCATTATCAGAAGTCCGCCACCAATAGGAGCGCCACCACCAACAGGAGTGCTTCCCCCGCTTCCGGTTGTTCCATTATTGGGTGGAGGAGGGGTTTGAGCAAAAAGAGTACTCATAGCGAATACTAAAACGATTATTCCGATGTATTTCTTTATGTTTTTCATTGTTTTTGGTTTTTCAATTTTTAAATTAGTCATAGTTTGTTTGTTTGAGTTTGCTTCGCTCTGCTCGCAATCTCAGAATGTTCATTACGAAGAAGGTCATTGCGAGGAGGAACGACGAATCAATCTCTATAAATCTACTTCAAAATTACTTTCTGAACTATAGCTTCATTATCCGAAACTAACTGCACCAGGTAAGCCCCTTTAGCATTACTTAAAGAAATACTCTGTAATTCTTCTTGTCCTAGTGAACTAGTGTAAACCACTCGTCCTGCTATATCATAGATATGTACCGTATGATATTCATTTGAGGAAGTCTGATGGATATAAACTTGTCCATCGTAACTATTTACTTGTGCTTCTTGTTCAACGAGTTCATCTGTTGCGGTAGCTTTGAGGTGTAGTATGAAACGTTCCTCTGAGTCTGTTGTTTCCCAATCGAACTGATAGGATCCTTGGCTTAGATTGTGGAAGGTGTTTTGTTTGGTGTCTTCTATCTCTGCTTGAGTTATGCCATTTATTTCTATCATTTCAATAGAATATTGACCGTTTTGATTGTTTTGATAGCCCAATTGTATCATTTCAGTCTCTGGGCGGCAATCTATGGCTAGTTTGGTTTCGAAGTATTTAGAGTAAAATTGTGAATTGCTTTCTCCTAAAGAAACGATCTTAAAAGCATCGTAGAAATAATCAAAATCATCAGCAGCATCATGTAGAAATCTAATCTTAAGTTGATCCTTTTGGTTGGTTGACAAAACAATTCCATTTTCAATTTTTGAAGATGATGATTTGTAAGATGTGCTAGCATTGTCATGAGTACGATTATCATTGTTAACAATAAAATTCAAACTTTTATTGGGGTCTAAAAAAATGAAGAATCCTTGCATGGGCGCAATTCCATATTCCGTATTTCCATTCCATTCAATATAATCACCAGGATTTCCAGGGTCTCCCGATTCTTCCTCTGGATTCCAAAGATAAATGGCACCATAGGTTTCGTTTAGGGTATTCCAATCAATAGAAGAGGGATAAGGGTTTCCAACTAGGTTGAACCCTTCACTATCATTACCAGTAGCAGTTGAACTTATTTCATAGCTCATTTCCCCATTATTAGGAGTTCCAGAAAACGAGAATGTGGTTTTTGCATCAGGAGTGTCAAAGAAGCTATAGCCTTTTCCAGAAACCATAGGGATATTTAAATCTGTGATATCTTGCCAGTTATGTGTGGGTTCATCCCATTGTTGTAGGAAATAATTGATGAATTTTGTGGTAGTAGTTGAGCTATTAGGTACAGAAATCAAATGCCATTTTGAGTCTTCAGCTATAGTTCTTTCTATATTTATAGAACCCGTTACCTCGTTATTTGTAATTAATGATCCACCTGATTTTATGGTAAAACTTCCCGATTTAGAATCATCATAGAAGAAATCACCATCCACAGTCATTCCATCACCAGCATATATAGTATAAGGGCTATAGAAAAATACATTATTATTAACCGTGAGGTTACCTGTGAAATCTAATGAAGAGTTGGCAGCAACAACTAGATTGTTCACAGTTAAATCTGAGGAATTGCTTGGTACGTTATTCAAATTTTCAATATGTACATTATCAGTGCTAGAGGGTACGGAACCACGACTCCAGTTAGAGACAGTTGCCCAACTGGTAGAGTTTGTATTAAGCCATGTGTTGAAGGCAGTGGATTCTACCCAATCAACATCTGTCATATTGGTTAGTGTTCCATCATTTCCATTACCTGAGAAGTCTTGCAATGTGGTTCCGGAAGTATTATCAAATGTAAAATACCCCAATAAGCCGGTCTCGTTACCTGTTAAAGACTTGCACATATTTACCCGAATTTCTTCTTCTGTTCGCACATCATTCCAAATTCTTATTTCATCAAGCATTCCATCCATAAAGTAGCTTCCTCCGGGATTAGCTCCATTTGCCGTAAATTCAGAATTTCCAAAACGCAATTCCATATCAGGATCTACTGTAGCAGTACTAGTATATGATCCTGAGCTTTTGAGCTCCCCATCTACATATAGGTATATTGTTTTTGTAGCTGCATTTCTAATAAATGCCATTTGGTGCCAAATGCCATCATTATAACTTTCTGTTGTTGATATATAGTCTATATTGTGAGCATCTTTTATATAAACTTTTCCATCGCTTCCAGTTAGTATTTGTAAGAAATTATTAATTTCCGGAGCTTTATTTTCAATTGTCGCTATAGCGTTCCAACTATCAGCATTTGTTGTATTAAACATAGCTTCAATGGTTATATTATCATTTAGGTTTACAAGAGCTGCGCCAGTTGTTACATAATCGTCATTACCATCAAAATCCAAACAATTTTTAGGTCCAAACATGGCAGGGGAGGTTTGCCATTCATTACCACCCATATTAGTTAAAGTTCCATCAAAACTTCCTTTTGAATCTTCTACGGTAGTACCTGATGTTTCATTGAGTTTATAATAAGCAACCAAGTTAGTTTCTCCTGATGGATTTGGTAGCTCCTGATACATATTTTGACGAATTTCACTTTCAGTTCTGATATCGCTCCAAACTCTTACTTCATCTAATTCACCATCATAGGGGTATAATGTTGAGTTTCCAAAACTACCACCTATTGTTAAGTCATCGTCATTATTGCCCCCTCCGAGAACAGTGCTCATCCAGGTGTGTTGACTATCATGTACACCATTAATATAAAAGTTAACATTATCAACTTCAGAAGTAATTGCTACATGATACCATTGTCCTGATTCAAAAGAGGTGTTTGTAATCATTTCGCCTCCAGTGGGATCATAGCTGTAGATTCTTAATCGTTTGTGGTCCCCATTGTCATCCCAATGCATTTGCCAATTACCTGATTCTTCAACATTATCATACCTTTGACCAAATAGCCCATCTAAGGTATTAAAGCTATTAGTTTTAAACCAGAATTCTAAGGTTTTTATTTCACCGCCGTAAGACGTTTGAACATAATCATCAATTCCGTCAAACTCCAATGCATTATTTTGTGAATATGATTGATAGCTTAATACTAAACAAAAAAAAAAGGCGAGAAAGTATTTACTTTTCATAATATTTGGTTTTAATAATTGTCGATTTTTTAATATGCCTTATAAAGATAGAAAAAAAAGGAATAATTATTCAAAATGACTTCTTATATTTGTTTGAATTGGTAAATCTTGACAATTTTATACTTATTATGACAAATAGAATAGCTATTATAAGTTTGATTTTTATGTTCTTAGCTTTTGAATCTGTACTTGCTCAATATTCAGAGAAAAAGAATATGCAAGAACTTAAAGGCTTAGAATTTAGAGAAGCTGTCCGTCTGTCTTTTGATTCTATTCGATTATTGCAAGACTTTGAAATAAAAGAAAAATTAGCCAATGATTTATTAGTATTAAGCAGCACAAGAGATGTTGAGACTTATATTGGGGCTTTGATTTTTAATGCAGAACATTTTCATAACAATTCCAATAAACTGTTTAAAGAAGCTTATCGTTTAGCTGAAGAGAATAATATGTTTGATGCAAAGTGCCTGGTAGAATATAGCAGAGCACAGTATTTTATCGAACGGAAACAATATGATTCAGCCATGATTTATATTCTTCATTATCGGGAAATGACACCTGAAGGATTCGATGGGGAAGGTTATAGAAACATCCTTAACCTATTAGGAGATATTTACTATCATGCAGGCTTGTATAAGCAAGCTGAAAAGGTTTATTTAAAAATGTATCATGCCTATGTTAAAGATGATATTTGGAATTTTTACCGACCTTTTGTAATGATGAATAATATGGGGCAAATTGCCTTAAAGAAAGGAGCATTCGATGAAGCACAAGATTGGTTTCAAAAGTCTTTGAAGAAAGCAAAACAGTATCTAGATACAGATTATAAAAACAATACTATTGCTTATATAAACATAAAACTAGCAGAAACAGCTATTCTTCAGGATGAACTACAGCTAGCAAGTAAATATTTAGCAGAAGTACAAAGTATACCTGAGGATGAAATATTTCAGGATGTAAGGCAAGAGTATATATATTTCCAATCGCTATATTTATCAAGGGAAGGGCAATTGAAAGAAGCTGAAATTTTGATGAGAAGCTTGATGCCTGAAGAAAATAGAAGTAATACATTCAGGCTTGTTCCACAGATTTATAGTGCCTATTCTGATATACTCTATGAAATGGGTCATTATAGTGAAGCCATAAAGTTCTATAAAAAGTATCATAGAATTAATGATTCTTTGCAAGTGGCTGAAAGGCTTTCTCAATCCATGATTATTTTAGCCAATGAAAACCATTTACAAACGCAGATAAAGTTAGGTGAATCAGTACGTAAATCTAAGCTTTTAATGCTTGGGATACTGGTATTGCTCATTTTATTGTCTTTGATGGTATGGTTATATTTAAAATTATATCAATCCAAGCTAAAACTAGTAAAGAGGAGCATCGATTGTCATTCTTCTAATGATTCTGTAAAGACTATAGAAAGGCTTGAAGAAAAAACAGCAGATAAAGCGAATGGAAAAGAAGTATTGAGGCACAAGAAAATCATTGAAGAGCTTAGATTTAAAATGCAGACTGATAAGATATATTTAAATCCTCAATTAAATATTCTAGAAACTTCTAAATTGCTAAATACCAATAGGACCTATTTGTCACAAGCCATTAATCATCAGTTGAATACCACATTTCCCAATTATATCAATGAGTATAGAATAAAAGAAGCCATTCGTTTAATCACTACAGGTTATGCAGAAAGTCACACCCAAGAAGCATTGGCTAAAAAATCTGGTTTTGCCAATAGAAGTGTATTTATTTCTGCTTTTAAAAAGAATACTGGGGTACTCCCATCATTTTTCATTGAGAACCATAGAAAGATGAAAAAGTCTAATCCTAATCTAATACCTGATTAGCAAAGCTTTTATTGGCACTTTGAATTTATAAACGCCATAAACTAACGCTGAAGCCGCAAAAATGAGAATTCCACTCCCTACAGGTGCACCACCCCCCACTGGAGTATTCCCTCCGCCTGCAGCACCATTTCCATTATTAGGTGGAGGAGGAGTTTGAGCAAAAGCAAAAGCGGTGAATAATAAAAATACTGCTGTAATTGATATTTTCTTTATGTTTTTCATTGTTCTTTGGTTTTTCAATTTTTAAATTAGTCATAGTTTGTTTGTTTGAGTTTGCTTCGCTCTGCTCGCAATCTCAGAATGTTCATTACGAAGAAGGTCATTGCGAGGAGGAACGACGAATCAATCTCTATAAATCTACTTCAAAATTACTTTCTGAACTATAGCTTCATTATCCGAAAC
>NZ_JABKBZ010000086.1:0-19464 GCF_013166635.1 Lentimicrobium sp. S6
ACCTACGGGAGCTTTACTCTTTCTTTCAAAACAATTATCCACTGAATTATGGTTTAGCTCTGCCTTTCCACAAAATGCTTGACCATGGGAATACCCAAACGGATGAGGTTTTTACACTTACGCTCAGGTTTAGCTCACCAATTGTTGATCTATTTATGCATGAATGAGTTCCCTTTCTTCGGTTCATGCTCATGAAGTTAATTAACATCACACCAGCAGTATAACTTATGATAAATTCATCATGATTTATTGCATTTTTGGAATTTATTCAAAGCTTGCAGCTTTGTGGGCCATGCTTATGCTGGGCACACACAATAAGCAATAAACATAAGCCGAGCGAAGCAAATAAATCAAACTATTGTACATTTACTTAAAACTGTATCGGTCTGATAAGTTGAAGCTTATAAATCCCGGCCTCTGCATATAGCTTCATATTGTAGCGTATGTGCCCTGAGATTCTGCAAACATGAGTACTAAAGTTAAATATTTGATAATCTCTAATTATCGCCTGAAAGAATTGACTGATAATGTTGACATTAAGAATGCAAATCCAAGTAGAGCTTCAAGAGCCATGATTGTTCTGATTCCTTTACTAATTTTCCCAGCATTGATAGAGTATTTATGGATTTTTGATATTTGGAATAAATACCAATAAAATATACTTGATTTATATACTAAAAAGATATACTTTTGTGATATAAATATAAAATATCATGAAAACAGTATCTTTAAAAATAGATGATTCGATTTTCGGTGAGACTGAAAAAATACTTGCTCGGATTAAGAAACCACGAAATCGATATATAAACGAAGCCATTGAGTTTTATAATAAAATTCAACGCAAACAGATGCTGGAGAAAAAGCTAAAAAAGGAATCAGGATTAGTCAAAGCGGATTCAATGTCTGTCCTTAATGACTTCGAGGGGATTGATTATGCTGATTAAACAATTTGAAATTTGGCTTGCAGATTTAAATCCTCAGATAGGAACTGAACCAGGTAAAACAAGACCAGTTCTAGCGATACAGACCAATCTGCTTAACAAGATTCCTCACCCATCTACTATTGTTTGTCCAATTACAACAAACGTTAAAATGGGTTCTGAGATATTAAGGGTACATCTTAAAAAAGGGACAAGCAACTTACATCAGGCTTGTGATATAATGATTGACCAAATTCGTGCGATTGATAATAAACGGTTGACAAAAAGACTGGGGATCTTACCTGATGAACTGATTGATTTGGTGAAAGAAAATATTCAAATAGTTCTAGACCTTGAATAATACACGATACCAAAGCCGAGTAACCCACCACACTTACAAACACTAGCAGAGAGAGGCGGCTGACACATCGGTACAGCATCCTAACGATCGCAAACCACCAAACCTACGGGAGCTTTACTCTTTCTTTCAAAACAATTATCCACTGAATTATGGTTTAGCTCTGCCTTTCCACAAAATGCTTGACCATGGGAATACCCAAACGGATGAGGTTTTTACACTTACGCTCAGGTTTAGCTCACCAATTGTTGATCTATTTATGCATGAATGAGTTCCCTTTCTTCGGTTCATCCTCATGAAGTTAATTAACATCCCACCAGCAGTATAACTTATGATAAATCCATAAGGTTTTATTTCTATTTTTGGAATTTATTCAAAGCTTGCAACTCTTTGTGCGTTATTCTTATGCTGGGTACACACAATAAATATACTTCAAGCCGTAGTTTCATTTTCAAAGAAAATGAATTTGTATATTTACAATCCATGAACTAAAGAATTTTATTGACTATTATGCGACACGCAGCATATTCAAACTGTTGTGTAAAAGTGAAGATAGCGGTGGTTTCTTATTATCAGCGTAAATTAAAGCAACAAAACATTCAGATTAAACTAAACCCTTGAAGGATGTTTCTTTGCCATCAGTTTTTCTTGCACAACACAGCCAACTTCTCCTTCTCGGTAGCAGCCATTACAAGAAACACATAAAGGTTTGTATTCTGGGTTTTTCTTCCACTTGTTCACAAGATCAGGTTCACTAAGTAATGGCCGTGCCATGGAAAAGTATTTAATATCCGTTTGGTTCAAAATATCTTGTAAGCGCGCAAAATTTCTATTTCCTCCCATTAACATAACTGGAATAGAAACAGCACTGGCAATTTGTTGAGTTGGCTCAAGAAAATAGGATTGTAATTCAGGCTTATGAATCTTTGTACGCGCCGGACTTATTCCCTTGCCAGAACTTTCATTTGCGCCACTTATCTCTAGGAGGTCGGCTCCAGCATTCTCAAATATTTTAGCAACTTCAATGGCATCAGCAAGAGTTAGCCCTTCACCTTCATCCATAAAATCGTCGTGATTCATTTTTATCATAATAGCAAAAGCAGAACCTACAGCTTTACGAATACTTGTAATAACTTCAACAATTATACGAGACCTATTTTCAATATTCCCACCGTACTCGTCCTCACGTCTATTACAATATGGCGTTAAAAACTGACTTAATAAATAGCCGTGCGCTGCGTGTAACTCAACAGCATCATAACCCGCTTTTTGTGCGCGCACAGATGCATTGGTAAACATTTTCACCACATGCCGAATATTGTCATTAGTCATTTCTTTAGGGGTAATTCCTGTAGCACGGTTCTTTATTGCCGAAGGCCCCCAAAGCGAAGCATCCTCAAAGTCGGGATGATTTGTTTGTGAGCCACCATAAGCCAACTGAATGGCAATTGGCGTATCGTTAGAGTGCACAATGTCAACTAGCTTTTTGTGCTCATCAATAAACGAATCGTTATAGATACCCATCATGCCTGGATTAGCTCTGTCATTTGGATCAACCATTGAGTAGCCCGTAATAATCATTCCAGCACCACCTTTAGATAGGTCTTTGTAAACCTTATATAACTGAGGTGTGATATGACCTTCTTTATCTGCCATATTCATCCATAAGGCAGAGCGAAAAATGCGATTGTTCAGTTTGATATTTCTAACTTTTGTTACTTTTAATAATTTCATCACCAGCAATTTTTAATTTACAATGCAAATTTAGGTTAGCTTTAATAATTATAATAATTAGTTAAATCATATATTTGTATTATAATTTTAATAGATATGGTGAATTTAGAATGGTATCGCACCTATAAAGCTATATACGATAAAGGTACATTAACAGCTGCAGCGGAAGCTTTATTTATTTCACAACCTGGCGTGAGTCTTCATTTAAGCTCGCTCGAAAACCATGTGGGAACAAAACTCTTTGATAGAGTGGCAAAAAAAATGGTAGCTACCGAACAAGGAAAAGTATTGTATAATGCTCTTTATGAACCATTGCTGAAACTAGAAGAAATAGAAAAGCGTTTCCAAAAAAGCACCGAACTCGAAGTTCCTACAATCAACATTGGAATGTGTTTTGAGACGTTTCAACATATCTTAGAAAGGCATCTTCATACCTTGAATTTTAATATTATAAGCAGTTTCTCTGACTATCAGAATCTATTGAAGGATTTAGAAAAAGGATTTATGGATGTTGTTATAACACCAAAAAAGATAGATATTAAAGGGATTGTTTATGAACCTATTGCCAGCGAAACCATAGTCCTAATTGGTAGTGCAGATATTGACAAAGTAGTCTTTACAAACGAGATAAAAAAAAGAAGCATTGTTGACTTAAAGCTCTTCCTGAGAGAAAAGAAATGGTATGGTGCATCTAGTGATAACGAACATACAAAACGTTTTTGGCAGGCAAACTTTAATTCCTTACCAGACTTTAGAGCAAATTATATAGTTCCCAATTTTAAATCAATTATCAATAGTTTGAGTTATGGTAGTGGCTTAGCTATTGTTCCAGACTTTCTTTGCCAAAAAGAAATTGAGAATAATAAACTGCAATTGCTTTGGAAAGGGAATTCTCCAATTGTAAATAAACTCTATTTTGCTTATCGGAAAAATTCGATCTACAAAAAACAATTGGATAAAATTTTAAATATCTTTAAAGAAGAAATGAGTTAATAGGCAAGACCAGCTCCCAATCTCGAGTAGCCCACCCCACTAGCAAACACTAGTTGGGAGAGGCTACTGATATATCGGTACAGCATCCTAAGGAGCTCACTCCACCGTATGCTGGGGAGCGATGCTCTTTCTTTCAAAACAAATATATAATGTAGATTTATTTCTCAGAAGCCGATACGGCGCTTCTCTATGTCAGAGTCCATAGTGGATAGAATTTATAAATAAGAGAAATGTTTTGATATAATCTTTACATCGACTCATGCCCTCTTCTGTTGAGACGATTCAAAGTAATGGTCGTTCCAAGCATAGGACTTTGGGCAACAGTCCATCCTCCCATTCGCCTACCCCACATCCCGGCTCACATATGACACAAATTTTTGAAGAACTATCGTGATAACTTATGATAAATTCATCATGATATATTGCATTATTGGAATTTATTCAAAGTTTGCAGTTGTTGGACAATGAGACCCCTTAAGCAAAAAAAAAATGGAGTGAAAAAGAAATAAGGAAGCACTAATACACTTTAACCAATTAGGGATAGATATTATACCTAATTTCGCCCGCAAAATAAAGTATAGATGGCAGAATTTCAGGGAGAGAAAAAAGAAGAGAAAGAAAAATTGAGTCAAAAACAGATTGACGAGTGTTTGGCGGTACTACAAACACTCAATGAGGATATCGATCAGATATTTGACATTCCAGAAGACAAACGACTTGCGCTAATGATATCTGCTGGCCAACTATCAAGACCAAGTAAAGAAGAATTTACTAGACGTAATAAAGCATCAAAAAAAGTTCGTAAACAGAAATTAAAACTCAAAGACAAACTAGCTAGAAACACAACAGGCATAAGATCTGCCAGAGATGCCAGTGTTTTTGTAGCTCCCATCATGATTGCCGCTGGTAATGAGAATACTGAAAAAGATATCCCCTTGGAATCTCCTAGAGATTGTTATGTATGTAAGGAATCCTTCGGAAAGCTTCATCATTTTTACGATACCATGTGCAAGGAATGTGGAGACTTCAACTACGCCAAACGTTTTCAAACTACCGACCTTAGCGGACAAGTGGCTTTGGTGACTGGTTCCAGACTTAAAATTGGATATCACATTACCTTGATTATGCTTCGCGCTGGTGCCAAAGTAATTGCTACTACTAGATTTCCCGTTGACTCTGCTTTAAGGTTTTCCAAAGAGCCTGATTTTGAAAAATGGGGACATCGATTGAAGATACATGGCCTCGACCTAAGACATATTCCAAGTGTTGAAATATTCTGTAATTATATTGAGCAGCAATACGAAAAACTAGATATACTCATTAATAATGCAGCTCAGACCGTAAGACGCCCAGCAGGCTTTTATCAACATCTAATGGCCAATGAAGACATGCCCATAAATGAGCTTCCTAGATATGCTCAAGTTCTCCTTTCTGATCATGATTCTTGTTTACGTAAATTGAGGTCATTGAGTACTGGATTTTCGGAAGCTGAAGAAAAAAACCTTCCTGTTAGTTGGCATGGAAAACAATTGGGAATTGGACTTCATGCTTCAGCTAGGCTTTCACAGATTCCATATAGCATTGATAATTCTTTACCCACCGATGAAGTATTCCCTGTGGGCAAACTAGATGCAGATTTACAACAAGTTGATTTAAGAAAAACTAATAGCTGGCGGTTGAAGTTAGGCGAAATCCATACCAACGAAATGTTAGAGGTTCAGCTAGTAAATTCTGTTGCGCCATTTGTGCTTACCAATCGCCTGGTCAATATTATGAAAAAAGAAAATACAGGTATTAAACATATTATTAATGTTTCGGCCATTGAAGGTAAATTTCACCGTTGGCATAAAGAAGACCGACATCCTCATACCAATATGGCCAAGGCGGCTTTAAATATGATGACACTTACCGGAGCTTCTGACTTTGCCAAGTATGGTATTTATATGAATGCTGTAGACACTGGCTGGGTAACTGATGAAGACCCTGCTGAATTAGCTAAACGAAAAGAAGATGAACATGACTTTCAACCTCCATTAGATATTGTGGATGGAGCGGCCAGAGTATTAGACCCTTTGTTCGATGGAATTAATACTAAGAAACATTGGTGTGGTAAATTCCTGAAGGATTACCGACCTATTGATTGGTAGAGGGGAACTCAATTACTTAGTATTAAATTATCTGTTTTATTACTGCAATTTGAAAATAAAACTCTCAATATCTATCATCATTTGATACCTTTGCGCATATATTAAAGTAAAAGTATACATGGCAGAAAAAGTATTATCCCTAGAACCTTACCATCCACTAGATATTTTCGGAGTAAACGAAGTCAATTTAAACACCATTAAAGAGATATTCCCATCCTTACGATTTGTGGTGAGAGGCGATGTATTTAAGATTTTTGGCAATGATGAGATGGTGATTCAATTTGAGAAATTCTTTGATGTGGCATTAATGCATTTTGAAAAGTTCAACAAGTTGAATCCTCAAGATTTAAAGGGCTTGATGCACGAATCGGCTTCTGAATTTGTAAAGGGCAGCACTTCGGGTGATGATATTCTAGTTCATGGAGTTAATGGTAAATTGATCAAAGCACTCACCGTCAATCAAAGAAAACTGGTGGAGACTTCCATGAAAAACGATTTGGTTTTTGCTATTGGTCCTGCTGGTAGTGGAAAAACTTATACTGCAGTTGCTTTAGCCGTTCGAGCTTTAAAGAACAAAGAAGTAAAGAGGATTATTTTAGCGCGTCCAGCAGTAGAAGCTGGAGAAAGCCTAGGATTCCTCCCTGGCGACATGAAGGAAAAACTAGATCCTTATATGATGCCGCTTTACGACGCTTTAAGAGATATGCTTCCGGCTGTAAAACTGGAAAAATATTTAGAGGATGGCACTATTGAAATTGCCCCTTTAGCATTTATGCGTGGAAGAACATTAAATAATGCTTATGCCATATTAGATGAAGCACAAAATGCTACTTCGAGCCAACTTAAGATGTTTCTAACCAGAATGGGCGTTTACTCCAAGTTTTTCGTTACTGGTGATATTACTCAAATCGACCTTCCAAGAAAATACACATCCGGCTTAAAGCAAGCTCAAAACATGCTGAAGGATATCAAGGGAGTCGACTTTGTTCACCTCAATGATAAAGATATTGTTCGCCATTCATTGGTAACAAGTATTATCAAAGCCTATCAATTGATGGAGGATGAGGAGGAGCAAAATAGAAAAGAGAAGAAACAATCATCAATATAGTTATAATCAGTATATTCCAACTTTAATATTTAGAATTACATATTGTAATAAATAATGAAATATAAGACCGGATATATAAGTTTGTCCTCCATTTAAATATCAGGGATCAATCCTAGTTTATATTTATAAATTATTATATTTTTGCGCTTATTACAGTCGGTACAAATGCATACAACATAATTACTAATGATAAAAAAGCTATCTATTATTATCCCAGCCTATAATGAAGGCAAAACAATTCATCTCATTTTAAACAAGATACTTGATGTTGATTTAAAGGGAATTAAAAAAGAAATTATAATAGTAAATGATTGTTCTACTGATGACACAAAAGAAGCAGTAGAAAAGTACATGGTTAAGAATAAAAATTTGGATATCCAACTTTTTAATCAAGAAACCAACCAAGGTAAAGGTGCCGCACTTCAAGTAGGTTTTTCACATGCAACTGGAGAATACACCATTATTCAAGATGCTGATTTAGAATACAATCCCGAAGAATACAATGACCTTTTAAAACCTGTATACTATACTAACGCAGATGTAGTTTATGGATCAAGGTTTATGGGCTCAAATCCTCATAGAATTTTATTTTTCTGGCATACCATAGGTAATCGCTTTCTTACTTTTTTATCTAATATGTTTACCAACTTGAACTTAACAGATATGGAAACCTGTTATAAAATGATGAGGACAGACATATTAAAGAATATCAATATCAAAGAGAAAAGATTTGGTATAGAGCCCGAAATAACAGCAAAAATATCTAGAGTCCCTAATATTAAAATATATGAAGTAGGGATCTCTTATCATGGAAGAACTTATGCTGATGGTAAGAAAATAAGTTATAAAGATGGATTTCATGCCATATATTGCATTTTCAAGTATAATCTTTTTTCAAAAAAATAAATTCTGATGATCCCTAAATTAGCTGATTTTGACTATACTAAAATAATTATTTTATTATCAATAATCATCTGGGTACATTTAGTCCACAAGGAAGCAGAATGGGAAAAAGACACTGTAATTCAACACGATATAAAAATTTACTATTCTTATTTACCTGCTACATTTATTTATAAAGATTTAAGCTTTAAATTTAAACACCAACTACCCAAAGAAATAACAAAATACATTTGGGGAAAACCATTACCAAATAATGAGGGGTATGTTCAGAAGATGACAATGGGAACCGCCATCATGTATTCTCCCTTCTTCTTTATTGCCCACCAGCATGCAAAACTTTTCGGTTACGATCCTAGCGGGTACTCTGAGCCTTACAGTAGATGGTTGGTATACAGCAGTATTTTTTATGCTCTTATGGCTATGTTGATCATTAGACTAACCCTGATTCAATTTTTTAGTAAAGGAGTTGTCAGTCTCACTCTTATTATTTTGTTTTTCGGCACCAACTTGTTTTTCTACACTGTTTATAATGGGCCTATGAGCCATGTTTATTCTTTCTTTTTATTTTCATTATTTATATATCTATCCATAAAATGGAATGAAAAACCACATTGGGGAAAAGCTATTCTAATTGGTCTTACTGGTGGATTAATTACCCTTATCAGACCCACAAACATTATTATTTTTATTTTCCCTTTACTCTATAATGTTTACACCATTGATACAGCAAAAGAAAAAATACTTATATTAAAAAAATACTGGCTCCACATATTTCTGATAGCTATCTCAAGCATCATTATGTGTTCGCCTCAATTAATTTACTGGAAGTATATTACAGGCCATTGGGTTTATGGCTCCTATGGAGATGAAGGTTTCTTTTTTCTAAATCCCAATATCATTAAGGGCCTATTCAGCTATAGAAAAGGGTGGTTAATTTATACACCGCTTATGATTTTCGCTATTATTGGAATCCCTTTCCTATTCAAAAAAATGAAGCCATTTGCTCTTCCAATTAGTATTTTCTTAGTCCTAAATATATGGATAATATATAGTTGGTGGACCTTTTGGTATGGAGGAGGATTTGGCTCAAGACCAATGATAGATTCCTATCCACTTATGGCCATTCCACTCGCGCTTTTTATTTCATTAAGCATCAAATCTAAATGGTTTAATTGGAGAATTATTCCTGTTATTATAGCTATTGTGTTTTTTGTAAGACTTAATATTTTCCAAACTAATCAGTATAACTTGGGCATAATACATTACGACGGGATGACAAAAGAAGCATATTGGGGAGTGTGGAATAAAATGCATTACCCTGAAAATTATAGAACATTAATTCAAAGACCAGATTACGAAAGTGCTAAAAAAGGAGAAAAAGAGGATTTTGATAAGAACTAATCTACCAAAGCGATAATTTAGTCAATGAATTTTTTTAAAAAATCCAATTACGCCAACAAATCTTTTATCACTTTTGGGAAATACTCATATTCTAAAGTATGAATTTTCTGAGCTATGGAATCTGGATCTTCACCCTCCTCTATCTCTATAGATTTTTGAAATATAATGTCGCCATCGTCATACTTTTCGTTTACATAATGAACAGTGATTCCACTTTCTTTCTCACGAGCCTCAGAAACAGCTTGATGAACATAATCTCCATACATTCCCTTCCCTCCATATTTAGGTAAAAGCGCAGGGTGAATATTGATAATATTTAAAGGATAATTCTGAATAAGATAGGAAGGAACCAACCACATAAAACCAGCTAACACTACTAAATCGATCTTGTGTTCTATCAAACTTTCTAAAACTATCTCATCACCATAAAAATCGCTTCTATTGAAAACCACAACTGGTATATCTAATTTTGCAGCTCTCTCAATTACTTTAGCGTTGGCATTATTAGTTAACACTAGCTCTACGCTAATATTTTCACTTTGCAAAAAGAACTTAATGATGTTTTCTGCATTACTACCATTACCAGAAGCAAAAATGGCTATTCTTTTCATTATTAGATATTTAGTTATGACATTTGAAGATATAAAACGTAACAATTGGCAAAAATAGATAAAAAGGCAAGGCCAAAACACAACTTTTTAGTAAATGAAGTAACAAAAACATCAAAAGAATACGAAAACAAGACAAAAACAACCCCAAAGGCTTACCCAAAAACACACAAAAAGACCCCAATACTCCCATCATTCGAATTTTCTTGTCGAAAAGTCGACATGCTTCACGCCTGATTATCAGAAGCATCCTTTTTTGCAAGTCATAAAAAGTCAAAAATGTGTTGGTTTGTACGATTGAAATTTTTTTCTTTGCAGCTTATTAATTCAAAAAAGGAGATAAACATGTCTGACACAAAATCAAAGGTTATTGATATTATAGTTGACAAATTAGGAGTAGACCCAAGCGAGGTAACTCCAGAAGCTAATTTTACTAACGATTTAGGCGCTGATTCATTGGATACAGTTGAATTAATTATGGAGTTCGAAAAGGAATTCAACATCTCTATTCCAGATGATCAAGCTGAGAATATCCAAACAGTTGGTGAAGCTATATCTTATATTGAAGAGCACGCTCAATAATTCAAACATTTCTTTATGAAATTAAGAAGAGTAGTGGTTACAGGCTTAGGAGCCGTTACTCCATTAGGTAATACTGTCCCAGAGTACTGGGATGCATTGCTTAATGGGGTTTCGGGCGCAGCCGAAATAACCCGTTTTGATCATTCGAAGTTTAAGACTCATTTTGCATGCGAAGTAAAAGGTTTTAATCCGCTTGATCATTTTGACAGAAAAGAAGCCAGAAAGTACGATCTTTACGCTCAATTTGGTTTAGTTGCCGCTTATCAAGCTGTTGCTGACGCCAAATTAGACGACGAAAATATTGATAAAGAAAGAGTAGGAGTTATCTGGGCATCAGGAATTGGTGGCCTCGAAACTTTTGCTAAAGAAGTAGGTGACTATGCCAAAGGCGACGGAACACCACGTTACAACCCTTTCTTTATTCCAAAAATGATTGCAGATATTACTGCAGGTCATATCTCCATTAAATATGGATTCCAAGGACCAAACTTTGCTACTGTTTCAGCTTGTGCCTCATCGGCAAATGCTATGGCAGATGCATTCAACTATATAAGATTAGGCAAAGCCGATGCTTTTGTAGTGGGTGGTTCTGAAGCTGCCGTTAACTCCCCTGGTGTTGGTGGGTTTAACGCTATGCACGCCATCTCCACTCGTAATGATGATCCTAAAACAGCCTCTCGCCCTTTTGATAAAGATCGTGATGGTTTTGTAATTGGAGAAGGTGGAGCTGGATTAATATTCGAAGAGTATGAACACGCTATAGCTCGTGGTGCTACTATTTATGCTGAGGTTGCTGGAGCAGGCCTTTCTGCTGATGCACACCACATGACTAGCCCACACCCTGAAGGACATGGTGCTATGCTAGCTATGAAATGGGCATTACAAGATGCAGGTTTAGAACCTATACAAATGGACCATATCAATACTCATGGAACATCTACTCCTTTGGGAGATATTGCTGAACCAAAAGCTATCACCACTCTATATGGTGAGCATGCTTATAATATCAGTATCAACTCTACCAAATCAATGACAGGTCACTTATTGGGAGCTGCAGGAGCTGTTGAAGCTATCGCTACTGTTTTAGCGGTGAAAAACGATATCGTTCCTCCAACAATTAACCATTATGAAACCGACCCTAACATTGATCAGAAATTAGATTTCACATTCAATGTTGCTAAGAAACGTACTGTTGACGTAGCTTTATCCAATACTTTTGGATTTGGTGGTCACAACGCCTCTCTTATCTTCAAAAAAAATAAATAATCGTTGATTGGTCAATTCATAAAACGAATCAAGATACATATTTCGACTGATAAAGAATTTTATCATTCTATAAAAAATATTTTCGGGTTTTATCCCGGAAATATTTTTTTGTATAAACTAGCTTTACGTCACCGCTCTGTTGCTAAAGAAATAACTGAAGGCGTAAAGATCAGTAATGAAAGGTTAGAATACCTTGGTGACGCCATACTCGGCGCCATAGTAGCAGACTACTTGTTTAAAAAATATCCGATTAAAGATGAGGGCTTCTTAACAGATATGCGCTCAAAAATCGTGAGTAGAGCCAGTTTGAATAAACTTTCTCAGAAGCTTGGGATAGACAAGTTAATTCAAGTAGACAAAGACAATAACAAACACTTCCGCTCTATCAATGGTGATGCATTTGAAGCCATGGTTGGGGCTTTATTCTTAGACAAGGGATACGATTTCACCCACCATATCATGATCAACAGAGTGATAGCCGTCCACTTTGATTTGGAGGAATTAGTTAAAGCGGAAATGAATCACAAAAGTACCCTTTTAGAATATTGTCAAAAGAAAAAGATGGAATTGGAATACAATGTCATTCAAGAAATAGGTACTGGCTACAGAAAGCAGTTTGAGGTAGAAGCCATTATTAATGGTAAATCCATGTCAAAAGCCAGAGACTACTCCATTAAAGGTGCTGAAAAACTGGCTGCTGAAAAAGCGTACACAAAGCTGAATCCGGCTAAATCTAATCCAGAGCATTAATCCTCGTAAATATCTTCGTAGGAAACATCCAAATCAATACCTGATTGAAAGTCAAATAAAGTAGATCGTCTTAATCTAAAATAATTATACCAATAAGTTCTTAATGCTCCTATATAGCCAACCTTGGCTTGATCTGTTTCTTTTTGTGCAATATTTAAATCTGTCACTCCAATCTTTCCAATCAAATATCTGTTTTTAGAAACAACAAAACTCTTCTGAGCTATGGTATCGCTTTTTGCTGCAATAATCAACTGATTTTGCTGAATATTAAACTCCCCTACTTCTAAAAATATGGATTGAGAGAAATCTACTCTTTCTTGCTCTACTGAAGTTTTAGCAAGCTCCTCATTACTTTGCGCTATCCTAACTTGACCTTTTCTCCTACCCCAATCTAAAATAGGAATATGGAGGCCTAGTGAAAGCTGTTGTTGCTGCAATGGATCCTGATATACCTGATCAAAAACTGTTGAAGATCCATTGATTCCAAAAATCAAGGACAAGTTAGCATTAAAACCATAAGCCTTAGCTGCACTCACACCTGACTGGGCCTCCAATAATCTTCTTTCAAACTCCAAAATCGTAGAGGAATTCTTTAACGCTTTTTCTAAAGCCATCTCTCTATCTACTTTTTCGAAAAAACTTGGAGAAGGAATAACTAGGTTTAAACGGCTATCATCTTTCATTCTTAAAAATGACTTTAGTCGGAACATAGCGTCCTCTAAATCCATAGCATTTTTTTCCATAGCAGCCTGTGACTTCAGCAAACTCAATTCCATCTGTAAAACTTCATCTTCACCTATCCTACCCAAATTATATCTTCCTTTTGCAACTTTATAAAGGGTATCATAATTCATCACATTGATTTCTGCTATCTTATAATCTACTTGAGCGGTTAAAAGCCTAAAGAAATAGGTGATAGCATCTATAGAAACGCCTTCTACGGCTTCCAGATACTTTTTCTTGGCTACTTCATACTTAATGGGTTCAATCTTTCGATCCCATTTATATTGATTAAATTGAAATAAGGGTTGATTGAGACCAATATTGATGGGTGTAGACAAATACTGACGCGTTGTAGTATCTGTCAAATAATTAATGGTATGCTCTAAACCTGAGCTTACAAATACATTACCACCTGTCCAAGGAATCGCTTGATTTAAACTTAATCCACCACGATATAAAATACTATTTTGTTTGGCATAATAGGATACTCCAGCTGTTGTTTCTTGGGAGATTCGATTCTGAATATTTGGAATAACACCATCAAAATCTAAAGTAGGTAATTGCTCGGCTTTATAAAATCGATATTGCCAATAGCTGGCTCTAAAGCTATGTTTAGCTATTTGTGCTGCTGGCGACTGCTCCTTTGCAATATTTAATACATTTTCGAGAGTCAATATTTTATCTTGTGCCTGGCTTGAAAACGCAAAGGCAAAACTCAATACAAAGAATATATATTTTTTCATGCTGAATAATTTTAAAATAGGGAATTACTATTCGTGTCTTAAACTAGAAACTGGATCTTTCTCTGCAGCTTTTTGGGCTGGCATATATCCAAAGATAACGCCAATACCTGCACTCACACCAAAAGAAATAAGGATGGAAAATCCACTAACAATAGTTGGGATTTCGGTAAACTGGGTTATCAATTGAGCTA
Organism: Lentimicrobium sp. S6; assembly: GCF_013166635.1. Lineage (NCBI taxonomy): Bacteria > Pseudomonadati > Bacteroidota > Bacteroidia > Bacteroidales > Lentimicrobiaceae > Lentimicrobium > Lentimicrobium sp. S6. The sequence goes on from NZ_JABKBZ010000086.1 coordinate 14,428, forward strand.
TAACCAAACCTAGAACAATACCAATAATTCCACCTGTTACTGAAATAATGGTGGCTTCGCTTAAGAACTGGAAAACAATATCTTTTTGAGTGGCTCCTATGGCTCGTCGAACTCCAATCTCTCTGATTCTCTCCATCACAGAGGCCAGCATGATGTTCATGATACCAATCCCTCCAACTATCAAAGAAATGCTCGCAATAGCTCCTAAAACTAGATTGAAGATGGAACGGGTTTTCTGTTCTTGCTTCAATAATAACTCTGGAACCGTGATTTGAAAGTCTTTGGCACCTGCATGACGACGAAGGAGCATTTTATTTAAAACAGCAGCTGTAGTTTTTAGCTTATCTGTATCAGTTACCTGAACCACCAACTTGTCGAGTTGGTTTCTATTGGTTTCAGTAGAAGAATTATCTGATCTACGACCTCTTCCCTTTAGTGATTTTTTAGTCACGATAGAACGATCATTATATCTAATTAAAACCGTTTCTAGAGGTGCATAAACATTCATATCAAAATCACTCAATTTCAACTCTGACAGTTGCTCGCCTCCACTACCATGACTTCTTAGCACTCCAACTATGGTCAACCAAACATCACCACATTTTATCTGCTTTCCAAGAGCATCTTCTGTGGGGAATAATCTACTTTTTATATTGTGCCCTATTACACATACTTGCTTGGCATGCTTATAATGGAAATCACTAAAATAACTTCCTTGCTCTAACTCTAAACTATAGATATCAAAATAATCAACAGTAACTCCAGTAAAAGTTCCTTTAACCCCCCTATCATTATAAATAATACGGGTTTGATTGATAACTTCTGGGCTTACTCGTTCCACTCCTGGTATCATTTTTTTAATGGAATAAGCCTCCTCTAAAGTTAAACCTCGAGAAAGTTTCTCCTTACTCTTTTCTTCCTCAGCTTCGGTTCCTTCTTCATCAGACTCCTCAGAACTGGAAGAATTATCGTCACTTTCCACCGGAGTAATCACAATATTATTAACGCCCACCAGCTTCATTTGATCGAGCACTTCTTTCTTAGCTCCATTACCAATAGCCAACATAGAAATTACTGCTGCCACGCCAAAAATGATACCTAAAGCCGTCAACATAGAACGCACCTTATTATCAAAAACGGCTCCAATGGCAATCTGAAGACTCAGAAAATATTTATCTAATTTTAATTTCACAATTTTCTCCTTTTCCTTTGAAACTGATTAGTCATTTAGCTTTGATGTAAGCGCTTCTATTTTCCAATCTTCAGCTCCTTCAGGAGGATAGAGATAAACCTCTTGTCCGGCCTCTAAACCATTAGTCACCACAATGCTTTCTTCATTGCTTTGGGCTGTTTCCACTTGTTGCTTCCTTCCATCGGTATAAACAAACTGAATACTATCCTGTGTGTTTAAGCATTCTAGTGGAATAAATATGGCTTCTGGCAAAACCTCAGTAATAATTTTGTTTTTGGTAGTCATGGCTGGTCGTAAATCTTCATCCTGTCCTTCCACATCTATAATGACTTCAAATACATGTGCAGAAGAGTTTTTCATCTCTTCACCTATATTGGCCACTTGGGTTATAATTCCTGTCAAGCTTTTCTCGGGGAAGGCATCCACTCCAATTTGTACTTCTTGTCCAACCTGTACCTTGCTAATATCAATCTCGTTGACATAAGTTTTGATGAGCATTTGAGTTAAATCGGGTAATTTAGCAACTATAGGTCTCCAAGGACTAATCATGGAACCGGTTTTTATCTTGTCACCGCGCCAAGTCTTCTCATAAATCACCATTCCGGCTTGAGGTGCTTTAATATCAAACTCCGATAATATGGCCAGAATACTATTTTTCCTGTTTTGGTCTTTATTATAATCAATCATTACCTCCTGTATGGAAGTCACCTCTTTGTTCATTTTCAGACTATAATTTTCTGCAGCTTGATCCAAACTACGTAATGACTTTTCATAAGAAATCTCGGCTCTACGTTGGGTTGCAGGTGGTTCAAATTTAGAATTATCCACTTCTAATTTAGCCTCTTCCGTAGCATATTTCATATTGACCATATTATCTCGAGCTGCTCTTAGGGTAAGTGCCGAATCGAGCTTTAAAGTAGTAATCTGAGAATTTAGTTTGTCTAGATTCGCATCTACATCTTTTAGCTTATTCAGAACCACTGTTTTATCTAAACTGGCTATATAATCGCCCGAATCCACAATGGTTCCTTCTTCTACAATATTGTCGATCTTTATTTCACCCCAAATCTCTACACTTTGAAGGTTTCGAGGACCGTTAATTTCAGTTGAATTTTTAGCATCCAACTCACCAGTGGTGGTCACACTAATCACAAATTCTCCAGAATCCACTTTGCTAATAATGGCTGAACTACTTGTTGAACTGGGATAAAAATACCATCCGATAGATAGAGCTATAATGGTGGCGGCAATAATGAGTAAAGTTTTTTTCTTCATGTGGAAGGTTTATGCATTAACGATAAGGATTCTAATTTCGTCTACAATGATACAAAATAGCCTTATTTAAGTAAGTCAAGGAAGCGTTAAAAAACCTAAAGAAATAGATAAAATATCCATTAGGTATAATAAAACTTCCAGAATCTGCGTTTTTCTTTACAGAAAGCAGATCTTAGTAAAAAAAATGATTTAACTTTGGAATATTCTAATTAGATTCAATATGATGAGAAAATTACTCTTATTTACGCTTTTATCTTCCTTTTTTTCCATTTCCTTAATGGCCCAAAACATCACAAAAGGTGAGCAAATACAATCTGAGGTTGGTATTTCTATTTTCAAATTTGATATGAAAAAACAATCATTTTTCTCCTTAAAATTAAATTTAGAATTAAGCACTACAGCTAATGATATCATCTATCCTGAGGCTTCATTTCTCAGCCTTCAATTACAAAATCCCAAAACCTTAGAATTCATTGAGTTTGCCAGAATATATCTTCAAGCCTCATTAAAAGAAAACGAAGAAATCATCTATAACTATGATTTACAAATGTGGCAGCATTGGTTCATTAAGAATCCTCAAATTAGAGTCTTGAGTAATACTGATATTAATCATTTAATTTTATCAATGGAATTGGAAGCTGAGGAAGGCCAACCAAACATTAATGTTATTGATATTATACCGCTTTGGCAAAGTGATTTGAAGGGATTTCCATATACAGAGACAGGAGTTTCCGTAGAATTATTACCAGCAAAAGAAATCCAATTACCCAAAGGCACAAAACATGCCATAGCAAGTGTTCTTATTAGCGGACAAGCAGAAGATATTTCGGAGACCTCTTCTCGTTTTTATTTTCTAGAGATTAATGACACTGATGTATCAAAAAGAAGTATTTGGCGTGACGATTGCTCCTTAAACCCACTTCAACCAGAGCAAGAACATTGGTATTTGAGTCGGCCCAATTGGTGCCCGGGTTTAAAGGTTTATCCCCTACTTCACTTTATCGAGAAAAAATATATTGATCAGGGAAATATCAAACTAGAATTGAGTTTTCAAGAAGACAAAGGCAAAGTAAGTGGAATAGATTCTTATGTGACCTCCTCAGTTTTATTTGCTTTAGGAGAAGCTAAGGAAGCTATCAACCTATCAATAAATGAGATCTATTCTCCCAATAATAAAATCTGGCATGAATCATATAATCCAATATGTGGTTCACCAGTGATACTTATTCAGAATACAGGAAGTGAGAAGGTGGAAAGCATCACTTTTAATTATGGTTATAATTATCAAACTGATAATAAATTCAGATGGAAGGGAGAGCTTGGCTTTTTAGAAGAAGAGATTATATATCTTCCATCCCTAAACTGGTATTTCTTTGAAAATGGAGATCAACCAGAAACTTTTACGGTACATATTTCCTCCGTTAATGGAAAAGAAAAAGCTTTAAAGCTAGGCAAGAAGACTTCTGAGATGACATTAGCAGAAGTATTTCCTGCTCAATTAATCTTTGAACTGAATACCGACCATGCTGCGGATTTAAATGGATTAGAAATATTTAATGAAGCTGGAGAAGCCTATTTTAGTAGTGGAGAATTAAAATCGGATACTACATATAGTTTCTCTGTTGATTTTGCTCCAGGCTGCTACGAAATGATTTATTATGATGAAGCCAAAGATGGATGTCAGAGCAAGAAAAATAAATCTGGATTTCTCCGTATTATAGACCGCCAAAAAGATGCGGAGCTAAAAAGCTTCGATGGGAATTTTGGTAGCGAGGTTCGGGAGCAGTTTATGATTTTTAGGTAAATTGGGATTGTATTTTATTAAAGACTTGATTAGATAAGCATGAAACAAAGCTAAAAAAGTCACACATTGCTGCGAGGCTTTGAAATTTCCAAACTAATTAGCTTTTGCCAAGCATCTCATTCACTAGTAAATGAAAGGAATAAGCAGCTGTTATAAAAATCAAAATTCGAATAATTATTGAAGTTAGCCTATTTACTGGGTACAAAAACCTTAAAGCAATTCTGTAAGCTTTTATCTTATCTTGTTTATTTAGAATCGAGAATAGAATTAAGGAGATTATAATAACAACAAAACTCAATCCCACTCCTACACCATATAATGGAAAATCTATACTGAAAAACTTTGCTGTATTATTTACCCCCAAAAACTTTTCTAAATAGAATAAAATTATAAATGATGTAAATATTACATTTCCGAAGGCTGCTGCACCAACACTCGAATCTCTATCTTCCCAAGCTGGATCCTTTTTGAATGATCGTTCAATTAACACATAATTAATCATCCATATAGTATAAATAAGTCTAATTATAATCATACAAATACGGTCCTAAATAGTCTTTTCAAAAAAATACATGGAATCGTTTCCTATTAACCCGAGTTCGATTATAAAAACAGAGCTAATTGATCGTCTTTCTCCAAATCATATTTTATAGAAGGTTTTTTAGCAAAGAATGAATATGCGATAAGAGCGGCGATAATATTGGAGATAAAATTTTCAAAACTTCTGTGCCTAGAATGTTCAATTTGGCACATGTTTTTTAGTTCA
>NZ_JABKBZ010000087.1:0-19132 GCF_013166635.1 Lentimicrobium sp. S6
TATTTCAGGCAATATTATCACTATTGATGCCATGGGAACTCAAACTGATATCGCCGATAAAATTAAAGAAAGTGAAGCAGACTATATTTTAGCTGTTAAAGGAAATCAAGAACAATTATTAGAGCAATAAAAGATGAGTTTCGTTTCGCAAAACAAATAGAAACCCATGAGAATATTGACATAGGCCATGGCAGAATTGAAACAAGAAAATGCAGTGGAATCACAGATTTTAAATTTATAGAAAACGAAGATAACAAATGGAATAAATTAACTCAGATAGTTAAATTAGAGTCAATTAGAGAATTTAAAATTAGCGACAAACAAACAGAGAAAGCAATCCGTTATTATATTACCAGTAAAAATGATGTAGCTAAAAACTATCAGAATTATATCTGTTCGCATTGGGGAGTTGAGAATAAATTACACTGGACTTTAGATGTAGCATTCTCAGAAGATGCATCACGAAAAAGAAATAAAAACGCTGCTCAAAACTATTCTGTACTTCTCAAAATAGCATTGAATTTATTGAAAAATGAAAAATCAGAAAAGCAAGGGATAGCTGGGAAAAGGCTTAAGGCCGGATGGAATGAAGACTACTTACTAAAGGTGCTTGATATAAAAGTGTGAGTTTGCCCTGAAGTAAATCCTGTACCATTTATTCTTTTGGGATACTTTTTGTAAGGGTTCTTATTATTTGTGCTAAAATTTAATGATCCAATAAAAAGTCAATAATATTCATTCTTATAATGCCATTGGTATTGGTTGAAGGTAATTGATCCATGGTGAGGATTTATTTGGGATAATTGTCTTTTATTTTTTCCAGTGCTCTGTATTCTCTTTTTATGGTCGATCCTGACTGCAGAAGATAACTAACTTTTATATAGATTTTTTCATTCGATTTCTCTGCGATAAAATCTATTTCCAAATCACCTAGTTTCCCTATGTGTATCTGGTAATTATCCCTTTTTAGTTTTATAAAGACTATATTTTCTAACATTCTAGCAATATCTTGTTCTTTATACCCAAACATGACATTTTTAAGAGATAAATCTCCTAAATAGTATTTCTCATAAAGCTCTAAAACCTTTTTCCTTTTCAAATCATAGCGTTGGACTTTGTGTATCATAAAGCTACTTTCGAGATGAAGAAGATAGTTTTGAATGGTATCACCTCCAATGGTTTTTTTTTCTGGCTTTTAAGATATTTACTTATTGAATTACTTGAAAAAACTTGTCCGATATTAATAAATACAAACTTTGTAATATCTTGAAAAAGCCTAATATTTCTTATTTGATTTCTACCTATTACATCTTTAACTAAAATGGTATTATATAGAGAGAAGATATATTGAAAACAAATTTCTTCGTTTAAACTAAAGTTATAAATGACTTGGAATCCTCCGAATTTGAGAAACAACTGAAACTCATCATTTCTATTCTGAGGCTCATTTTTATTAAATAGTTGAAATACATCGAACCCTAATGAGTAGATGTTAACTTCAACATATCGTCCAGAAATATAGGTGCTAAGTTCTGATGATAGCAGATTTGAATTGGAGCCTGTTATATAAATATCATAAATTCCTTCAGCAAAAAAAGAGCTAATGGCTTTTTCCCATTGGTTAATTTCCTGTACTTCATCAATAAATAAGTATCTGGGTTTATTGTTATTCTTATAATATTCAGTAATAAACTTGGTTAAGTGTCTGTAAACTTGTATTTTATCAAATTCAAGTAATTCCTTATTGATATAGAGAATCTGTTCATTTATTATATTTAATTTTTGTAATTCAAGTATGATTTGTTTTGCATAATAGCTCTTACCTACTCTTCGCATTCCTGTAATAACTTTAATAACAGGCTTGTTGATGTAGGCTCTTATTTTATTTAGATAGCTTTCTCTAAGAATGATCTACAAATCCTACCAACCAGCCAATTTGTTTATCAACTCTCAGGGCCCAGCCTGTTTTTGAATAAACTTTGTAATTCTCGGTGGAGTCGGTGAGCATGAGGGTTTTTACTATTTCTTGATTCTCGATGCTAAATGGAAGCTCATTATTGAGGAGCCTTTTTAAGAAACTGATTTGTGCATTGGCTGAGATTCTGATATCACCTTGTAACCAAAAGTTGTCAATATTGGACCTATGATCTGATTTCCATATTGCGCTTTATCTATGTATTCTTGCATTTTACCTTCTCCCATTCGTCGGACCAACTCTTGATAAAACCAAAAACATGAAATTCCTAGAGCAGAATTCATACATTGGTCCTGATTCCATAATGGCCATCCTCTATCTTTCCCATCCCATTTTATGCTGTCGTAAATTCCATTCACTGCCTTTGTTTCTAAAGCAATAAGAGAGTTTAGGATTTTAAAAGTAAAAGCGGGTAGATAAGTAGAATCGCATCTTTTTTCATTGTAATATTGGAACTGTTGAGTTTTAGTATCATATAAAACCAGGCATCCGTTTATATTTGAATCATTAAAGAATTTTGCCCATTCTTCTTTTTCAAGTGTTTGTTGAGCGTTTGAAATTGAGGGGATGATAAATAAAGAAATAAGAAGTAATGGAAGTATGTTTCTCATATATTTAGGTTTTGATAAAATGTGAAGCTAAATTACTAGAATAAATGAAGATATTGATTCTTAAAATTGCTCGATCTAAAATATTTTATATCTTTGCTATATCTAAAAAGATTTATGTTAAGTACTAAAATGGAGCTGGTTGGGTAAATAGGTTTTGATGTTCTATCAAAGCTTATCCTTTAGATTTACTCTGATATATTCATATCAGGGTCACTTTTATATATAATATTTTAACGAATTTTGAGCCTGACAAAATAGAACATATTTCTAAAGTCAAGTGTTTGATTTAGAATGTTCGAGTTCAAGGCTTGCGAAGTCCTGAATAACAATAAATTTACTTTTGTAAATGTTTGTTTTCGGTGCAAGCGTAACGCAGAAATCGAACTTAATAGACAAACACTTAATAGTCATGCTCCATAATACAAAACATCATGAGTAATGATAATAAATCTATTCACGATTTCGATTTAAGTTTAATAGTCGAATATTATTCAAATACACCACAACAAGGGCCCGGAAGTCCTGAAACTACATTGAAAGTTTTAAGTTTCATTGATAATTTAACTGAGGATTCTAAGATTGTAGATATAGGATGCGGAACAGGCGGTCAGACCCAAGTATTGGCACAGTATGCTCCAGCACCTATTCTCGGGATCGATTTGTTTCCCGTTTTTATAGACCTATTTAATGAAAATGCAAATTCTTTAAATCTTCAAGACCAGATGAAAGGGATAGTTGGCTCTATGAATAAACTTCCTTTTCTTGATAAAGAAATAGACTTAATCTGGTCGGAAGGTGCCATCTATAATATTGGTTTTGAGAAAGGTTTAAAATACTGGAGAAGGTTTTTGAAAACTGGAGGATATATTGCTGTTTCTGAGGCTTCGTGGTTTACTGAGGAACGTCCAAAAGAGATCGAAGATTTCTGGAATGATGCTTACCCAGGAATAGACACTATAGCCAATAAGGTAGATCAAATGCAAAAAGTAGGATATAAAACCATTGCTGCATTTGCCATACCAGATAGTTGCTGGATAGACAATTTCTATGCACCTCAAGTGAAAATTCAAGAGGATTTCTTAATCAAAAAATCAGGAAATAAAGCAGCAGAAGGTTTTATTGCCAACCAAAGGCATGAAACAGACTTGTATCGCAAGTATAAAGACTATTATGGTTATGTATTTTATATTGGAAAGAAAATATAAAGCATTCAATTAGAATTAGAACAATGGGGTGGTCTTTAAATAGAGGCTACCCTTTTTTTTGCTAAAAATAGAACATGGATGACACGGATTAAGCAGATTCTCACGGATTAATTATACCTAATTTCTTTATGCCTTTGCGGCCTCGCGTGCCAATTATTACATGTTTTTAATAGAAAATAGATTAAGAATAAACAGATTGAAACCACAAATTATTCTAAAATATTCCTAATTTCGTCAGCATTAAAATAGACGTCATCAATGGAAAAGAAAACTGCATTAATACTAGAAGGAGGAGGTTTTAGAGCCATGTTTAGTGCCGGAATACTAGAAGTGTTCTTGGAGAAACAATTGTCCTTTGAAACGGTGTATGGAGTTTCGGCTGGTGCTGCTTATGGAGTGTCTTATATCTCAAAACAAATAGGGAGGAATATCGAGGTGAACGAGATGATTGGTGACAAGAGATATTGTAGTTGGAATAATTTAATTCGTCAAGGAACCATGTTTTCATGGGATTTTATTTATGAAGAAATTCCACAACATATCATCCCTTTTGATTATGAGGAGTTGATGAATTCGCCAAGCCAGTTTTATGTAGGTACTAGTAATTGTGAGACTGGAAATCCAGAGTTTTTTCTTTTAAACAATGCTGATAAGAAAGAGTTCAAAACTATATTGGCTGCCAGTGGTTCGCTACCATTTATTGCTCCTATGGTCCATTACGACAGTAAAATTTTAATGGATGGAGGTTTATCCGATTCAGTTCCTTTTGAGCATGCTTTAAATAATGGAAACGATAGGGCAGTGGTGATATTAACCCAGCCAAAAGAATATTTCAAAAAGCCAATGAAGTATGCTTCTTTCTTAAAGTGGTATTATCGGAAATTCCCTAAGGTATATGAAATGCTAGTCACCAGAGCAGAAAGATATAACGAATCGATGTTTAAATTAGAGCAACTTGAAAAGCAAGGCGTGGTGTATATTATTCGACCACCAAAAGCAATGGATATAGATAGAATAGAAAATAATCCACAAAAGACTGCAGTTATTTATCATGCGGCCATGGAGCAAGGTAATTTGGAGTTTTCTGCTCTTTGGGAGTGGCTTAATAGGAAGTAAAAGAGGAACACGAATTACACAGGTCAGGCGGATTAACACGAATGTCCAAGGTTAAATAGCCTCCTATTAGATTAAGACTAATTTCTTTGCGTCTTTGCGACTCTGCGTGATAAATTCTTTTTGTTTTCCACCTTAATTTTTACCTCAAAACCCGAACCCCGACAATAAGAACATCCTCCAAAGGTCTATCCATAGCATCAGTTGAAACAGCAGCAATCAAATCCACTATTTCGAATCCACTAATCACTTCACCAAATACGGTGTAGTTTTGGTCGAGGTGTGGTGTGCCGCCTTTTGTTTTGTAAATTTCTCTTTGATATTCTGGGATTTTATAAAGCTCAAATTGGCCTTTTGCTAATTCCTTTAGACTGTCGTTATATTGAAAATAGAGTTCCATATTTCCCTCGTCCATCGCTTTTGCTAAGGCATCTGATAAGGATTTGTTTTCTGGAAGATTTCTGGCGGCATTTACGGCTAAGTTCTCATTAATACGATCCTCAGCTTTTTGGAGGAGGCTATCATTAAAAACTTTTCCCTGAACAATATAAAACTGCATGGCGCTGGAAGCTCTTTTCAGGTTTCCATCTCTAGCAGCAGCCAAAACCCCTTTTTTATGAAACAGATCAGGGTGGAATTCAGCATCTACCATATAGGGTAAATCTCCATTTCCTAGAGTATCACCCGCTTTGGCAAACTTGCTATCAGGGTCGCCACCTTGTATCATAAAATTCTCAATCACTCTATGAAATAAAAGGCTATCGAAAGCTCCATCTTTAGCCAGTTTTGCAAAATTATCACGATGTTTAGGGGTCTCATTATATAATTCCAAGACTATTATCCCTTTGTTGGTAGTCATTTCTATTTGAATGCGCTCCTCCGTTTTTTCTTTTGGAGCTACGGTGTTATTACAAGCCCAAAAACTAAGGCTGATGAGGATTAGGAGGATGCTGTTTTTTATTTTCATGATGTGAGGTTTATATGCAGATTTTACTTTTTGTAAAGATATTAATTCTATGGAAAGTATCCAGGAAGTATGTTTTATATCCATTGGTTTCTCTGTGAAACTTTGAGTTTTCTTTGTGCAAACTGTCAAATACCTACATTCTATTAGAACAGGTAGAATATAAAAAAGTAGCTTAGTAGAAAGATTAACTTAATTGAAAAAGATTTCATTATACTGAAAATATATATAGAAAAGCAAAAATCTTTTCATTATAAATATTGTTAAATAGATGATGTATTTTGATTTATCACCTGGCATTTGTTATTTGGAACCTTCTTAATCATTGTAAAATATCCAACACCAAGTGTAAAATATTTTTACAAGTTAAAGCCCTGCTTATGCCAATAAATGAATGTAAGTAATAGTATATCAGTGTGTAGTGATTTTTGGCATAAGGATTGAAAACAAATCAGTAACGACAATGATTTGTATTATAACAACAGACAATAAAATGTATAGAATAACAATATTTTTCGAGAATGCTTGGTGGTTCATTCTAGCGTCATTTATATTGACGCTTTTATGGCCCACTTCTCAAATTCAGGCTCAAGAGTCATGGAAGATTAGCGATTGCATAGACTATGCCATGGAGAACAACTTGGATTTGAATATGAAATATAATAATATTGAAAGTCAGGAAGTGAGTCTTAAGGAAAGCAAAGCGAATATATTGCCTAATCTGAATTTTGGTAGCAACTTGGAATTAAACTTTGGTAGGAACGTAGATGGAAACGATAACTCTGTAACCTACGATCCTACTTTGTCTCAAAATTACTACCTCAACTCCTCCTTTACTTTGTTTCAGGGGATGGTGAAGAAAAATGGTATTCGCTTTAGCAAATATCTCCTCAAAGCATCGGAGCAAGGCGCAGAAGTGGAAAAGAATCAGTTGGTGTTTAAAATCCTAAGCTCTTATTATACCGTACTTTATTCTCAAGGATTAAGAGATGTGGCAGAGAGTCAGGTGGGTTTGTCGAAGATGCAATTTGACCGCATGCAGAAGTTAGTAGAAGTAGGTAAGGAATCTCCCATCACTGCTCAAGACCTCGAAAGCCAATGGGCCAGTGATAGGTTGAGCCTCACCAAAGCACAGAATCAATATAATAAAACCATTTTGGAACTTAAGCAATTATTACGATTGAATGTGGAGCAGTCCTTTGCTATTGATACAAACACCACCCAAGAATTGATTCTGAATGCCAGCAATAATGTAGATTCTATTTTTATTAGAGCTAAAGATATTCTTCCACAACTAAAACAACAGCAAATGTTATTAGGAGCTTCTGAAAAGAACTTGGCCATTGCCAAAGGAGGAGTCTATCCGAGTTTAAATATGAATGCAGGATATAGCACTGGTTTTTATGATCAGAATAGTCTCACTTACGGCAAGCAGTTGGAAGAAAACCAAAATCAATGGGTGGGGCTGAGCTTGAGAGTCCCTATTTATAACCGAGCTGTGGTATCATCCGATATCAAACGAAAGCGAATCGCTCTTAAAGATCAGAAGCTATTATTTGAGAAACAGAAAGAGGCTTTATATATAGAAATATGGAATGCCATAGAGGATTTACAGTCGGCAGAAAAAGAATATCAATCTTCACAAGAGTTACACGATTTTAGTGAGTTGAGTTTAAAAAATGTTACCAAAAAACTAGAAAAGGGTTTGGCCAATACCACAGAGTTTGAAACAGCCAAGCAGCGATATATTTCAGCACAAGCTAATCTGTTAAAATCAAAACTAGTATATGTGATGCGTTATCAGATGCTCACTTTCTATCAGACGGCTAATTGGAATCATTTGTATTAATTAGTTAATAGCTAACAACTAATAGTTAATAGTTAACAGTGAAAAGAGAAAAGTTAACAGTGAATAGAGAAAATAAATAATGATAAATACTTTTTAAAATTGCCTAAGACGAGGCTTGCGACATTTTTTTAAGCCGATTTTACTTTTGTAAATGAGAATAAAAAAAATGGAGTATAACGAAGTATTAGGGAATTATTTAAAAGAATACGATAGAAAAAACATAAGAAAACAGCTTTGAATAATAAGAGTTAATTCAAGGTTGAGAAAATAGATAAATAACAAAATAATTAATGACCAATACTTTTTAAAATTGCCTAAGACGAGGCTTGCGACATTTTTTTTAAGCCGATTTTACTTTTGTAAATGAGAATAAAAAAAATGGAGTATAACGAAGTATTAGGGAATTATTTAAAAGAATACGATATAAAAACATAAGAAATCAACTTTGAGTAATTAGAGTTAATTCAAGGTTGAGAAAATAGATAAATAACAAAATAATTAATGACCAATACTTTTTAAAATTGCCTAAGACGAGGCTTGCGACATTTTTTTAAGCCGATTTTACTTTTGTAAATGAGAATAAAAAAAATGGAGTATAACGAAGTATTAGGGGATTATTTAAAAGAAAACGATAGAAAAAACATAAGAAATCAACTTTGAATAATAAGAGTTAATTCAAGGTTGAGAAAATAGATAAATAACAAAATAATTAATGACCAATACTTTTTAAAATTGCCTAAGACGAGGCTTTCGACATTTTTTTAAGCCGATTTTACTTTTGTAAATGAGAATAAAAAAAATGGAGTATAACGAAGTATTAGGGAATTATTTAAAAGAATACTTTAGAAAAATCGAATCATGGATGTAAAAATAGAAAAGAAAAAAGGTCTGAAAAAAAAGCACATCATTATTGGAGTTGCAGGAGCATTATTCCTCACCTTGATATATTTTGCATTTTTCGCAACAAATTTATCCACCTATAGAGCCGATAAAGAAAAGCTGAGCATAGCGAAAGTAGAGGAGGGTATCTTTCACGATTATATCACCGTTAGTGGAAATGTTCATCCCATATCAACCATTTATTTAGATGCACGAGAAGGCGGTAGAGTAGAGGAGAAGGTAGCTGAAGAAGGTCAGATGGTAAAAAAAGGTGATGTGATACTTCGAATGAGTAATACGGATCTCAGCTTGAGCATTCTCAATAGTGAAGCCCAATTGGCCGAGAAGAGTAACTTTCTCAGGAATACCATGGTGGTTATGGAACAAGAGAAGCTTCAAATTAAAAGAGAATTACTGAACTTGGAGTTCGACATCATTAGAAAGAAGAGAACTTATGATCAGAATAAAAGCTTAATAGCCGATAACTTGATTTCCCAAGAGGAATACATCATCTCGGAGGAGGATTATCAATTTGCTAAGCGCAGTTACGATTTATATATGGAGCGCCAGAGTCAAGATTCTATCTACCGTTCTATTCAGGTGAAGCAAATGGAAGGTAATTTGCAAAATATGGAGTTGAACCTTAAATTGGTTCGTCAACGCCAAGATCAGTTAAATGTGAAATCGCCTATTGATGGACAGCTTACTTTTCTAGATGCTGAATTGGGACAATCTATTCCTAAAGGTAGCAGATTAGGTCAGATTGATGTGCTGGCTTCCTTTAAAGTGGTGGCCGAAATTGATGAGCATTATATTGATAAAGTAAGAGTAGGTTTATCAGCCATATTGGAACGCCAAGGACAAGAGTATGAGTTGACCATCAGAAAGGTATTTCCAGATGTAAGAAGCGGTCGCTTTTCTGTGGAATTGGTTTTTACTGGGGAGTCTCCTACAAATATGCGTACGGGTCAAACCTATTACTCTCGTCTACAACTGGGGAATCCTAAAAATGCTATGCTTTTACCCAAAGGATCCTTCTTCCAGAAAACTGGCGGACAATGGATATTTGTTTTAGCGGAGGATGGTCATTCAGCCGAAAAGCGCTATATCAAGATTGGTAATCAGAATCCTCAATATTACGAAGTTCTAGAAGGTCTACAAGCTGGTGAGCAGGTGATAGTATCGGGCTACGATAGCTTTGGTGAAAGTGAAAGAATAATATTCTAAGCATATTAAAAATAAACTATGAAATCACTATTTCACATACTCGGAACTCTTTCCATGATGCTAATGTCCATACTTTCCGACAGTCCAGGGGATACTTGTGTTAACCAGGCGCTTGAGCTAGATCAGCAGCAATTGAAGCATATTGGCTTTGAGTTTAGGGGTAGTGATATCTTGTTTCAATTCTCTATTGACGATTTACAACAAAAGTTTCATTTAGACAATGGAGAACATTGGACATCAATAGATAGAGTTGATATGGAGGAAAATATGGAGGAGTTTAATGCCAATAGAACCTATCTTCCTGTAGCCATTTTAAATGATGAATGTGAAATGATATACTCCTCTAGCCTCATCAAAAAGAAACGCATAGTATTACCAATTTTGGTTAATTCTATAAGTGAAACTGGAAGCAAAGCTTTTGTCTACCTCTTTCTTTATAATCAAGATTTAGCTCAGCTTTTACCAGAAGATATAGATATAAATGATTATATACTCAATACTTCAGAATAATAAAATCAATAAAAGAAAATGAACGAGTTTAATATAAAGCCATTTGTTGGCAAAGTAGTACTGCAGTCTAAAGAAATCCAATTGAGGTTTTGAGGTTTGAGTGAGAGTGAAAATGATAGAGGGGGAGTTTCTTTGCGACTTTGAGGTATTGATTGAAATTTAATGAGCTAGCGAACTAGAGATAGGGAGACTTGGCGAATGAAGAAATGAAAGAATGAACAATCTATTAAAACATTAAATCTTATGAAGAATAAAAGAAAGGTAAAATAATGTTTAAAACATTGCTTAAATCCATTTGGAATCATATAAGTCAGAATAAAACCTATTCAGTAATTAATATAGGTGGTTTAGCTATTGGTATAGGATGTAGCTTGGTCATCTATAAAATTATTGCTTACGAATCTAGTTTCGATAGCTATCATCAGAATTATGAAAATGTATACCGTTTAATTAATGAATACAAAATACCTACAATAGGAATTAAATACGGGGAAGCTCAGGTGCATCCTGTTGGAAGTGCTATAAGAAATGATTTTCCAGGAATAGATGCCCTAATGACTTTTTATGCTGGCAAAGGTCAGATTAATGTAGAGCATGAAAATGGAAGCATTCAGAAGTACCAAGAAGAAACGGGCTTGGTTTATGCAGAACCTAATATCTTTGAGTTTTTCGATTTTAATTTCTTAGCCGGTAATCCTTCAAATGCTCTAGATAATAAAGGAAGTGTGGTGATTAGTTCTTCGCTAGCACAGAAGTATTTTGGTTTATCAGCTCAAGAAGTTAGTCAAGCACTTAATCAAACACTCATTATAAATAATGCAGGTGCATTACAAATTACTGGAGTGATATCAGATCCACCAAAAAACACAGATCTTCCTTTCTCAATTATTGCAAACTATAAAGATCAGCCTCTATCAAATCCCTATTTTAAAGGTGGAATAGATTGGCAAGAAGGTAATTCGGCAACTAATTGTTATTTACTTTTACCTCAAAACGTATCTCCAAAAACATTTGAGAATCAGCTTTTGGCATTCTATGATAAGTATAATAAGAAGAACAATACCCTTGAGCAAAAATATGTTTTACAGCCTCTTTCTGAATTGCATTCGAGTACTTGCAATAATTATAGTAATCGACAAGTTCCCCACAAAAATCTATTGATTCTTGGTGTTATCGGTTTGTTTCTGATCATTGTGGCTGCGATAAACTTCATTAACCTTTCTGTTGTTCAGGCTACAAAAAGGTTTAAAGAAATCGGGATTAAGAAAATACTTGGAGAAAGCAAAAGGCAATCGAGTATACAGTTTCTGATAGAGTCCATTGTTGTCACATTTATTGCAGCATTTATTGGATTATTCATTGCCCATTTCCTGTTTATTTACCTTGAAAGCGTTATTGGGTATCGATTACATTTAAACCTATTAATGGATCCCAGCATCTTTATTTATTTAATACTGGTGGCCATCATTATTGGAATTTTATCTGGTTTATATCCATCTACAATTATAGCTGGAATGAGTCCTAATGTTGCCCTAAAAAGTTCGTTTAATGTAAAAAACTCTTCTTCCTTCTTATCACTAAGGAGTACATTGCTTATCATTCAGTTCTGCATTTCGCTAGTCTTAATTATCGGGACTCTAGTGATGAACCAACAATTAAACTACTTCATGACTAAAGATTTAGGCTTTAGTAAAGAAGCTATTCTTTTAGTCACCTTACCCGATTCAAATTCGGAGAAACGACAATTATTAAAAGAAAAACTTAAAAAGCATCCTGAATTTGAAATGGTGAGCTATGGAACTCGCAGTCCTTTGGCAGATTGGAGAGTGAATTCTTTTATCAATCACCCATCTATTGAAAAAGATGAGCATTTCGCAAATTTGAAAACGGCAGATGTAGATTATCTGAATTTATTTGAACTAAAATTAATAGCAGGTGAAAATTATTCACAGGTTAAAAATAATGGTGATGTTATTGTCAATAGACAACTTGCAAAACTTCTTGGGTTTAACGATCCTCAGCAGGCATTAGGTGAGCGGTTTGGGTTTGGTAATAATGGCACGGTATTTAATATCGTTGCTGTAGTTGAGAATTTCCACGCACAATCATTACATAAGAGTATGGAGAATGTCATTTTCTCCAATCTGAGCTTTAATATCAATGAAATGGCCATTAAAATGAACCCCAATGTTTTGAGTTTAAATGCTTATCAGGAATCAATAAAAAAAGTGGAAAAAGAGTGGGATGAAATCTTCCCAGATGATATCATGAATTTTCGTTTTTTCGATGATAAAATCGCCTCCTTATATCAAGAGGAGGAAAATACATCAAAGCTTATCCAACTTTTTGCAATGGTTGCCATTTTGATAGGAAGTCTCGGGTTGTTTGGACTGATTTCTTATATCATCAGCCAAAAGACAAAAGAAATAGGTATTCGAAAAGTAAATGGGGCTACCATACTTGAGATTGTCAGATTGTTAAACTGGAGTTTTGTAAAATGGATATTGGTAGCCTTTGTGATTGCAGCACCTCTTTCCTATTATTTGATGAATAAATGGTTGGAAAATTTCGCTTACAGGATTGATTTAGGCTGGTGGGTATTTGCCGTTGCAGGATTTATTGCCCTTGCCATTTCATTGCTGACAGTGAGCTGGCAAAGTTATACAGCAGCCCGTAGAAATCCAGTGGATGCTTTGAGACATGAGTAGGTCGGAAGTTAGAAGTTGGAAGTTGGAAGTTGGAAGTTGGAAGTGAGGAGTAAAAGTGTTTTTAATAAAAATGATAGAATAAAGAAATTGCAAGACAAAACCTTTTTAAAAATTGTCTTAGACGAGGCTTTCGAGGTTTTTTAATGACGATTTTACTAATTGTAAATGAGAAAGTAAAAAATGGAGAGTAACGAAGTATAAGGCAATTATTTAAATGATTAAATAGAATAAACAAAAAAAATGAACATAGGAAAAATCATCAGAAGAATTAAAAAGAACAAACTTTGGTTCGGACTCAATGTCTTGGGGCTTTCAGTAGCATTTGCTTGCTTATTATTGGTTTATTCCTTTGTGAGTATGGAATTGAGCTATGATAAATTTCATTCCAATTCTGATAGGATTTATCGCTTGACTTCTAATAGTAACACAGGTGCAAGTTCTATGGTTGATGCACGCACACAGACCCATTTAAGCTATAAGTTGAATGAGGAACTTCCACAAGTAGAGGAAGTGCTAAGACTTACTTCCTTTCGAAATGCCATTATATCTATTGAGGATAATTCTTTCTATTCAAAGAAGGTATATGCCGTTGATTCTTCTTTCTTCCAGATTTTTGACTTTGAATTATTAGTAGGAGATGCCGAAAATATTTTTAATCATCCTAAGCATGTAGTCATAACAGAGCGTTTTGCAAAAACACATTTTGGGCATACTGATGTTATAGGAGAAAAAATATTTATTGTTCATCAGCGGGATGTGAAAAAATTTGAGTTTACTATTCAAGGAGTTTTAAAAGACCCACCTTCAAATTCACATTTTAACTTCGATATTTTGACCTCCAGAGAAGAGGACATTAGGAATACTCTTGATTATACCTATTTATTATTGGCTCCCGAAACCAACACCGATGAGCTACTACAAGAAATACAAGCCAAATGGGATGAGAAACATGAAGGAAATGATTATCAACCTCTTGCTGATTTACAGGCTCTTACTCGTATTCATTTGCACAGTCATAAATCCAGAGAATTGGAAAAGAACAGTAGCTTTCAGTCTATCCTCCTTCTTCTATCCAGCATATTAATCATTATGCTTATAGCATTTATCAACTACTCCAATCTGAATTTCGTTCAGTTTATTTCCGATATAAAAACCCATAAAATCAAGCTGATTAATGGAGCAAAAAAAAGGAATGTTTTATTTGATACTATTAAAGAAACAATAATACTGAATATCATAATTATCGCACTCTCCTTCTTTTTGGCTCAGCAATTTTCTTCCTATTATCATTTTTTATCATTTTTCAATTTAACGGTACTTGAAATTATTTTTTTGCTTTTAGGATTTGCCCTATTGGTCATCCTGAATTCTATTTGGCCATTATTAGTGAATAAAATTTCTATAGGAGCCTATATGGATATGCTAAAGCAAAAGTCATCATATAAGGTATTTGTGATTTTGCAGTTGGCATTAACTATGATTTCACTGAGCTCCATTTTAATTTTGCATAAACAACTCAATCATATCAATAGCCTTCATCCCGATGCCGAGAGTATGGACATGGTGGTTATTCCTGAAAACCCATGGGATGTAGTGAGTAATTACGAAGTTTTTAAGGAAAAACTAAAACAGCATCCTGAAATAATAGATGTTACTTCTGTAATGGAAGAGCCAGCTGGCATGGTGACTGATAATTTCCCATACGAGATTGAAGGAAAGGAAAAAATTCCTAATTCAACTTTAAATATTTTGTGTGTAGACTCAAATTTCTTCTCCTTTCTTGATATTAATGCCATCGCTGGGAAAGCTAGTTTTGGGCAAACCAGTAGCATGGAATGGGAGCAAAAAGCACTTCGCTTGTGGCAATTATCATTGAGCGAACAAGAAATACCAAAGGAATTGGAAGATGAAGTAAGCATCCATCATTCAAAATATATTATTAATAAAACGGCCTTAAAGCATATGGGTTTTGAGAACCCAGAGGACGCCATAGGTCAAAACTTTAGATTTGAACACATGGAGCCACTATTCCCTTTTGGACCCATTATAGGTGTAGTGGAAGATTTTCATTATACCAATTTGTATGCTAAAGAAAAGCCAATGGTCATGGTCTCCAGAAAGGTGTTTAGTTCCAATTTCCTTATAAGAATTGAACTGAAAAACAGGAATAAGGCATTGAAAATTATTAATGAAGTTTGGACAGAAGTAAATCCTGATAAACCATTTGCCTATGAATTTGCCAGTGATAGCTATGAGAAGGTATATGAGAAAGAATATACAATCACCAAGGTACTTTCTCTATTCACTATTGTTTCCTTGATTTTATCTGGATTGGGACTCTTTGCTATGGTATCATTTAATCTAGCCAGAAGAAAAAAAGAAATAGGCTTGAGAAAAATCAATGGTGCTAAGGTGAGTGAGATACTATCCTTGTTATTTAAATCATACAGTTCATGGGTGTTCATTGCCTTTATTTTGGCAACACCGATATCCTATATGCTTATGAACAAGTGGTTAGAAGGCTTTGCCTATAAAACGAATCTTGATGTTAGCATTTTCATTTTAGCAGGATTGATAACCCTTTGTTTTTCCTTTTTAATAGTGGCTTGGAAAAGCTATAAAAGTGCTAGAAGAAATCCGGCGGAATCTATTCGTTATGAGTGAGAAGTGAGAAGTGAGAAGTGAGAAGTGAGAAGTGAGAAGTGAGAAGTGAGAAGTGAGAAGTGAGAAGTGAGAAGTGAGAAGTTTTTTTTGCGCCTTTGCGTGAGAATAAAATATAGAAAACAATAAAGACAATAAACATGATAAAAATTGAAAAATTAAGCAAAGTTTTTAGAACAGAAGATATTGAAACTTATGCGCTTAATGGTGTAGATATCAATGTGAAAAAAGGAGAATTTGTAGCCATCATGGGGCCTTCAGGCTGTGGAAAATCCACTTTGTTGAACATTGTAGGCTTGCTTGATAATCCTACAGATGGTTCATACCAGTTTGGTGGCACAGAAGTAGCCAAACTTAAAGAAAAAGACAGAACCGTTTTTCGTAAGGGAAATATTGGATTCGTTTTCCAAAGCTTTAATCTGATTGATGAATTTTCTGTATATGAGAATGTAGAGCTTCCTCTAATTTATTTAAAGATGAGTGCCTCAGAAAGAAGGAAAAGAGTGGAGGAGGTTTTACAAAGAATGAAAATTGGACATCGTATTAAGCATTATCCTCAGCAATTATCTGGTGGACAGCAGCAAAGAGTCGCGATAGCAAGAGCAGTAGTTGCTAATCCAGATTTGGTATTAGCTGATGAGCCTACGGGTAACTTGGATACTAAGAATGGTTTAGAAGTGATGAACTTATTAACAGAACTCAACCAAGAAGGTGCCACCATCATCATGGTAACGCACTCTGATAGAGATGCTGGTTTTGCTCATCGTACTATAAATTTACTAGATGGTGAGGTGATTACTGAAGAGAAAAATTAGGCCTTGTTAAAACATATGAGTTGTTATAACAAGGGTAGTAACCCATAAAAATCAGGGGTAGAGTATAGAGGCATTAGTATATATAACAGTTTTGATATTTATGTGAGAAATATCTATCGCGTAAAACCAAGGAAAATTGAATTATACCAATGTACGCCAAAATGCATCTTAAGCCATTTTGCTTTTACATTGGTAAATGCTGATACATAATCAAAGCGGCTTTAAGACTATTAGGGATTTAAGGCGCAATTTGATTAATCAGCGGTATTAATTAATCATTAGAAAGGAAAAAACTATGTTTAAGCACTTTGCAAAAATCACCTTGCGTAGCATTCAGAAAAATAAAATAAATACATTAATAACTCTATTTGGTTTAAGCCTTGGCTTAACCTGCACCATCATTATTGGTTTGTGGGTAAAATATGAGATGAGTTACGATAGGTTTCATGAAAACTCACAAGACCTATATAAGGCGGCTTTTACTCATGAACCCTCAGATTTTCATGCTTACGTTTTACCAGCTCCTGTTGCCCTGCATTTAAAGGAAGAATATCCGGATATTAAAAACTCAACTGTTTTTTGGAACTGGGGAAACAAAAAGATAATACAAGGTGAAAATAAAATTTTGGTTAATGGTAGCTTTGTGGATCCCTCTTTTTTCTCCATGTTTAATTTCCCTTTAGCAATTGGAACCCTTTCTGATGCTTTCATACATCCCAACTCTATTGTTCTCACCCAATCATTAGCTGAAAAACTTTTTGGGGATGAAAATCCAATAGGCCATACCGTAAAAGTGGATGGTGACGATGAGTATATTGTAACAGCTGTATTTGAGGATATTCCAGCAAATTCGGATATTCAATTTGAATTTTTACTTCCTTATCAATTGATTTCTAAATATTTTGATACTTGGAATAGCAAATCCATGGAAGTGTATGTACAACTTAATAAAGGAACTGACTATTCAGCTGTTAATATTAAAATAGCTGATGTGATCAGTCAATTTAAGCCTGATTGGAATAATAAATTGTATATAACACCATTGACGGATTGTCATTTACACAATCTAAAAGGTGGAGGGCGCATACAATACGTCTATATTCTTTCCATTGTTGCCATCCTTATTTTAATAATTGCAACCTTCAATATTGTTAATTTAACAATGGCCACCTCAGATAAAAGAATCAAAGAGATTGGTTTAAGGAAAATCTTAGGTTCTGGTAAGAAATTACTCATTATTCAGTTTCTTTTTGAAGCTCAAATTCTTGCCATGTTGGCTCTGGGCATTGCACTCATTTTTGTTGAACTGCTTTTACCATCTGTCAATAATCTACTTCACGTAAATCTGGAACTTAGTTTTAATCTTTACACCATTCTTACTCTATTGGGGTTTGCAGCTCTTACTGGATTAATCTCTGGAATCTATCCTGCATCCTTTCTTTCATCTTTGAGGCCTATTGATTTGATTAAAAAAACGATTCAGCCCTTTGGTTCTTTAAATAAGAATAATTCTTCATCGAATCATCAGAAACTGAATCTTAGAAGTGGATTGGTGATTTTTCAGTTTGCATTAACCATAATTCTGATAGCCGGAATTATTGTTATTACTCAGCAAGTTCGTTTCATGAAGCAAAAGGATCTTGGGTTTAATAAGAATGATATCCTTATCGTACAAATGCAAGATGAGCTTAAGCATAATTATGAGGCAGCAAAAAACGAATTATTAATGATGCCGGAAATTTCAAGCATCAGTACTTCTCGAAGTCCTTTAACCGTTTGGTGGATGTCAGATATGCCAGTATGGGATGGAAGGGAAACAGATGATGTTTTTGATATGGGCTTAAATTTCGTGGATTATGATTTTGATGAAACCATAGGTGTTGAAGTTATTGAAGGCAGATTCTTGTCCAAGGAATTCTCCAAAGATGCAAGCGATGGCTTTGTAATTAATGAAGCCGCTGTAAAAGCAATGGATTTGGAAAATCCAGTGGGGACAAAAATGTCAATTTTCGATGGAACATCTTCTGAGCAAAAAGGGGAGATCATCGGAGTCATTAAAAACATGCATACCGAATCTTTGCATTCCGAAATTAAACCTTTTGCATTTAGGTATGCTCCAATTGGTTCTTTTATGTTTATTAAAATGAATTCCTCATCTAATTCTAAACTTGTACAAACTATTAAAAATAAAATTGAAAAAATAGCCCCAAATGATTTAGTGGAGTTGAGCTTTTTGGAAGATGATTTGAATGAATTGTATGCCAAAGAACAAACAACAGAGAAACTAATAGGATATAGTTCCCTTATTGCCATTCTAATTTCATGTTTAGGCTTGTTTGGACTAAGCCTTTATGGATTGCAGAAAAGGATAAAAGAAATAGGAATCCGAAAAGTAAATGGTGCAATGGTATCTGAAATATTAGTCTTGCTCAATAAAGACTTTATAAAGTGGGTGGCCATTGCCTTTGTAATTGCAGTTCCCATTGCCTGGTATGTTATGAACCAGTGGCTTCAGAATTTTGCTTATAGAATCGGATTAAGTTGGTGGATATTTGCCTTAGCTGGGTTTGTTGCTTTGTTAATAGTTTTAATCACAGTTAGTTTTCAGGTTTTTA
>NZ_JABKBZ010000088.1:0-19111 GCF_013166635.1 Lentimicrobium sp. S6
TGAAATCATCTTTACCCTTAATGTGACTAATGACGGTCCAAGCACAGCAACAGGAGTTGAAGTGATTGAAAACCTTCCAACAGGATATACCTATATTTCAGATAATGGTGGTGGAGCTTATGTTTCAACTACAGGAATTTGGACTATCGGAGAACTAAGCAATGGTGGAACAGCAACATTAAATATCACTTGTTTGGTAAATGCTACAGGAAATTATACAAACATTGCAACTGTTTCTGGAAATGAAGAAGATTCAGACCTAGAAAGTAATGAGGATGATGTGAGCACGAATCCTACTGCAATAGCTGATTTAGCCATAGAGAAGCTGGTGAACAATTCTACGCCAAATGTAGGGGGTGAAATCATCTTTACCCTTAATGTGACTAATGACGGTCCAAGCACAGCAACAGGAGTTGAAGTGATTGAAAACCTTCCAACAGGATATACCTATATTTCAGATAATGGTGGTGGAGCTTATGTTTCAACTACAGGAATTTGGACTATCGGAGAACTAAGCAATGGTGGAACAGCAACATTAGATATCACTTGTTTGGTAAATGCTACAGGAAATTATACAAACATTGCAACTGTTTCTGGAAATGAAGAAGATTCAGACCTAGAAAGTAATGAGGATGATGTGAGCACGAATCCTACTGCAATAGCTGATTTAGCCATAGAGAAATTGGTGAATAATACTACTCCAAATGTGGGAGATGAAATCATCTTTACGCTGAATGTGATTAATAATGGTCCAAGCACAGCAACAGGAGTTGAAGTGATTGAGAACCTTCCAACAGGATATACTTACATATCAGATGATGGAGGTGGAGCATATGTTTCCACAACGGGAACTTGGACCATTGGTAATTTAGCTAATGGAGCAAATGAGAGTTTAGAAATCATATGCACGGTTAATGCTTCTGGAAATTATACAAACACAGCTTCTGTTTCAGGTAATGAAGAGGATTCAGATTTGGAAAGCAATGAAGACGATGCCAGTACTGACCCTATTCCTTTAGTCATTATAGATTTAGCCATTGAAAAGTTGGTGAGTAATCCTACTCCAAATGTTGGAGAAGAAATCGTCTTTACATTGAATGTGATAAATAATGGACCAGATGATGCCACAGGAGTAGAAATGATAGATAATCTTCCTACTGGTTATTCTTATGTGTCAGATGATGGAGGAGGAGCATATATTTCCACTACCGGAATTTGGACCATTGGAAACTTAGCAAATGGAGCAGATGAGAGTTTAGAAATTATATGTACCGTAAATGCTTCCGGAAATTATACCAATACAGCTTCTATTTCAGGTAATGAAGAAGATTTCGATTTGGAAAATAATGAAGATGAGGCTAGCACAAATCCTATTGCAACAGTCATTATAGATTTATCCATTGAAAAGTTGGTGAATAATGCTAGTCCAAATATTGGAGAAGAAATCACCTTTACCTTGAATGTAATTAATAATGGACCCGATGATGCAACAGGAGTAGAAGTGATTGATAATCTTCCTACAGGCTATTCTTATATTTCAGATAATGGAGGAGGAGCTTATATTTCAACTACCGGAATTTGGACCATTGGAAATTTAGCAAATGGGGCAAACGAGAGTTTAGAAATTATATGTACGGTAAATGCTTCTGGAGATTATACGAATACAGCTTCAGTTTCAGGTTTGGAAGAAGAAATATATTTGGATAATAATGAAGATGACGTCAGTACAGAACCGAATCCAATTGTGATTGCAGATTTAGCGATTGAAAAGTTAGTGAATGATGCTACACCATATGTGGGAGATGAAATTAACTTTACCTTAAATGTAATCAATAATGGACCAGATAATGCAACTGGAGTTATGGTAACAGAGAACTTGCCATCAGGATATACTTATGTGTCTGATGATGGGGGTGGCTCATTTTCACCTAGCACAGGACTTTGGATAATAGGTGATTTAAATAATGGTGAAGGTATAAGCCTGAATATTATTTGCTTAGTAAATGTAAGTGGTGATTATGAGAATACTGCTATAGTAACAGGAAATGAGGATGATAATAATATTGGTAACAATACTGGAACTATTGCAACAGATCCTGAAATTGAAGATGAAGAATTATTCATAGACTTATCCATTGAGAAAAGCGCAAATAATATGAGTCCAATATTTGGCAATGATATTATATTTACCATTGAGCTAATCAATTATGGACCATCTACAGCAACAAATGTGGTTGTTTTAGATGAGTTACTATCAGGTTATGAATATGTATCGGATAATAGTGATGGAAATTATAATCATGTCACTGGAGTATGGTTTATTGGAGAACTTGAGATTGATCAAATGGTTTCTATCGATATTATTGTTACAGTTCTTGAAAGTGGTGATTATGAAAATATTGCTACTGTTATAGGAAATGAAATAGATACAGACCATTCAAATAATGAAGATTCTGTATTGCCAGAGCCAAGAGAACTTCCACTCGATATTCCTAATGGTTTTTCACCAAATGATGACGGAATCAACGACTACTTTGTGATTCAAGGAATTGAAAATTATCCTAATGCCATTATCACCATCTTTAATAGATGGGGAAATATAGTATTTGAAGCCGAAGGAGGTTATGATAATTCTTGGAGTGGAAAAAATCAATTTGGAATTACAGTAGGTGGTGACGAATTAGCGGTTGGAACCTACTTCTATGTAATTGATTTACATGATGGAACTAAAGCAATTAGGGGATATATTTATTTAAGCAGATAATTTCTGTTGATGGAATTTGCAAGCTTGCTTGTGAGTATTCAATATTAAAAATATAGATATGAAAAAAATATTAATATTAGGAGTTTTACTCTTGTTACTCGTAGATGTGAAGGCACAGCAAGAAGCTATGTATACACATTACTCTTTCAATACTTTATCCATTAATCCTGCTTATGCAGGAACTCGTGATGCTTTGACCATGACTGGTTTGCATCGTTCCATGTGGGTGGGTTTTCCTGGTGCTCCAAAGACACAAACCTTTACAGCACATTCTCCTGTTTTCCATGAGAATATTGGATTGGGATTAACTGTAGTTAATGATCAGATTGGGCCTACTCAACAAACTTCATTTAGTATTGATTATGCTTTTAGAATTAAAGTAGGAGAAAATGCTAAACTATCATTTGGATTAAAAAGTGGATTGAGCTTTCTATCAAATGATTTAAGTAGGATACATACCACAGAAGAGAACGACCCCGTATTTCAATCGGATTATACCAGTGACTTGTTACCTATTTTTGGATTTGGATTATACTATTATACTCCGAAGTTTTATGCAGGCTTATCTGTTCCTAGGTTAATAAAGAATGACTTTTTTACCAATACTACCTATGGAGGAGTCAAAGGAAATGAACGACATTATTTCTTTATTGCTGGGGCTATATTCTCATTAACAAGCGATGGTAGAATTAAACTAAAACCAACCACCTACATAAAAGTATCGGAAGGTGCTCCAATTGAAATGGATTTAACAGCGCTGTTTTATATCAATGATGTTATTTGGGTGGGTCCCATGTTTAGAACTGGAGATGCTGTTGGTGGACTTGCAGGAATTAACATTACAAAGCAGCTTTCTGTGGGATATTCATTCGATTGGTCTTATGCCAATACCACATCAAAATATAATGATGGTTCACATGAAATCATGTTGCGATATGATTTTATATTCAAGGATAAAGGTAAAATCAGTTCACCACGTTATTTCTAATTTTTAAGGAAGTAGAAAGGTAAACTAAAGTACGAATGTAAAATACTGAAGAAATTAAATAATAAAATATCATGGTAAGAAGGATATATTTAAGCATCGCATTTTTGGGAATCGTTTTGGTTTCCATTGCGCAAGATACTGACCATATAAAACTAAAAAAGGCAAATGATTATTTCGATAACTTTTCATTTAATAAAGCTATTGAAAAATACAAGGAGTCTGGAGATAGAAGTTTAAATACGCTGAGGAACTTAGCTATTAGTTATTCTAAAATAGAGGATTATCAGAAGGCAGAAGAGTTGTTTTCTGAGATCGTAACTATTGATAGTTCTAAAGCCGAAGATTTATTTCTATATGCTTCACTTCTTGAAATCAATCAGAAATATGATGAGGCAAAGAATTGGATGGAACTATTTTCTTTACAATCGCCGAATGACAAACGAGTCATCAGCTTTTTAGAAAATGATGACTATTCTTCCTTCTTAGAGGATAAAGGGCAATTTATAATTGAACATCTTCCTTTTAATACCGAACATCAGGAATTTGGTGCCGTATATTTCCAAGAGTCTATACTTTTTGCTTCAACCCGAAAAAAGATGCAAAGCATACAAAGAGAATGGAATTGGAACGAATTACCTTATTTAAGCTTATACGAAGTAGCAAAAGAAGAGGGAGGAGAACAATGGACCAGCGTTTCCAACTTCTCTAGAAAATTAGATAAGAAATATCATGATGGGCCAGTGGCTTTTAATTCGAACCAAACCAAAATGTATTTAACGAGAAATAATTATGGTGAGAAAAGTGTTGATGGGGCCGTGAAATTGAAATTATTTAGTTCAGATATAGATGAGGATGGTAATTGGTCTGACTTGGAAGCTTTTCCGTACAATTCACCAGAATATTCTATGGGGCATGCCAGCATTACTGAAAATGGAGAGTGGATGTATTTTGCTTCGGATATGCCAGGAGGTTTTGGTGGGGTTGATATTTATAAAGTGAAAATAAATACGGATGGTTCTTATGGAGAACCTATTAACTTAGGAGAACAAGTGAATACAGAGGCCAATGAGATGTTTCCTTTTATCCATAGAAGTGGAATCTTGTTTTTTGCTTCAGATGGATTGTCAGGTTTAGGGGGTCTCGATTTATTTTATGGACATATCGGTAATAATGGATTCCAATGTGGAATCAAAAACCTTGGTTTTCCGATAAATACCAATAAAGATGACTTTGCCATTGTTTTGGATAGTTTAGGGACTTCAGGATATTTTTCTTCTAATAGGGATGGAGGAGATGGCGATGATGATATTTATGCATTTGAACTGCTCTATCCATTGCATTGTCAAAAGATTTTAAAAGGAACAACACTAACTCAAACGGGAGATACCATTCCTAATGCTTTAGTAAGTCTATTTTCTGAGGAGGGTGAACTTAAAGAGTCTGCTCAATCTGATAGTATCGGAGGATATCTATTTATAGTAGAAGCAGACAAGAATTATAGTTTAAGAGGGCAGAAACCCACTTATTTCGATGGGCAAAATACTGCTGATACTTATACTGAGGAGGATGCGATAATTGTAGATTTAATACTAAGAAAAGACATTGTGGTTTTAGCTGAGATTGTTCAAATCAATCCAATATACTTCGATTTCGATAAGTTTAATATCAGACCTGATGCTGCAATAGAATTAGATAAAATTGTAGAAGTGATGAACAAATATGATAGTCTAGTAGTAGAATTGGGTTCACATACAGATTGTAGAGGAAGCAAATCTTATAATGAATGGCTATCAGATAATAGAGCCAAAGCTTCTGCTCAATACATTAAAGAGAGAATCACTAATCCAGAGCGTATTTATGGCAAAGGATATGGAGAATATAAATTACTAAATGACTGCGAATGCGAAGGCAATGTGAAAGTAAATTGTAGTGAAGAAGCACATCAGCTCAATAGAAGAACAGAGTTTAGAGTGATTAAAACGGGTACTGATGAGGTTAAAGTGGAAAGCAATAGTTCAGATTCATTTGAACCATTGGAAGAGGAGAAGTAGATAATTGATTATGATTGAAGTATAAAAAAAGCATGAGGTTTTCCTCATGCTTTTTTTGGTTATACCAATTAAATATACGTATGATGGATAAATAAATGGAATACTATTTTCCTTAATTGAAAAATAAATTTTTTGCATAGCCACAGCTATGGAATTGCTTTAGCAATCATGAGGTCTTTATTGTTAGACCAACTGTACGTCAAAATGCGCCTTAAGCCATTTTGCTCGTTACAATAGCTTGTCACGAATTAGTTTCGGGAGTAAATGCTGATACATAATCAAAGCGACTTAAAAACTGAAAGTATTTTAAGGAGCATTTCGATTAGTAATCGATATAAATCCACGAACTAAATCATTTCTTTTGAAAAGAAAAAGAAATATAAACGATTTATATCAATCAATATGGTTTTTAAATGGTATTAAATGTTTAAGGTGATTTTACTTTTTAGTCTAATATTCTGGAGCCTGTTTTTTTCACTTGGTATATCCATAGGCTACTGCAGCAGCCAATAAAATGAGCAAGCCTCCAACAATAGAATCACCTCCACCAACTGGGGGACTCTCTTAGCTGCCTTTGCCTTAATCCTATGAATCAGTGTCTTTTCGACGACCAGAGGGAGGAGAAATCTAAAAATTTAAAAAATGATCCCTACTATGTATTTATCTACCGACCTCAAAAAATATCTTGGAATTTTAGACCTAGTAAACCTTTTAGACTGGTCTCAATAATACTTGAATAAAGATATTATTATGTTAGTCTCTTTGTATAGATTTCGACAGGGTTTGTTATTCCTTCTTCCGAGTACTAATACCAAACGGCAAATATAGTGGACATACATTGACAAATGCGGTTACTATAGGCACAATTCCAATCAGCCCCAACCAGCATTCATATTGGTATCCAGCAGCGAGTAACAATACTCCAATAATAATTCGTAATATTTTATCGATATTTCCAACGTTCTTTTTCATATGTAATAGTTTTAGCTAACGAATTTATACAAAAAGATCAAAGGATTTTGAACTTGGCAAAGGATTAACAAATAAGGTTTATATATGTTTTGTTAGTGTCCTCATTAATAAATCAATATCAATAGGTTTGGAAAGGTAATCGTCGCAACCTGCAGCAATTATTTTTTCTTTATCGCCTTTAATGGCAAATGCAGTTTGAGCGATAATAGGGATATTGGGGAATTGCTTTTTTATGGTTTTTGTGGCTTCATAGCCATCCATTACTGGCATATTGATGTCCATCAGAATGGCATCAAAATGCTTTTTATCCACACAAGCATCAATAGCTTCCTGGCCATTTTGAGCCCATGTGATTTCGATTTCAGATTTTAGCAGCACTTGATTTAAAAACGCAAAAACATAGTCTTCATCTTCAGTAATCAATAGTGATTTTCCTTTGAAGTTTAATGTAGGATGTGCGCTCTTCTTATTTATAGGTTCTTTGTCATTTCTTGCTTTGTCATGGGGATGACTAAAGCAAAAGCAACTTCCTTTTCCTAATTCAGATTCCACCCATATTTTACCCCCAAGTAATTCTATATATGCCTTTGATATGGATAAGCCTAGACCAGAACCCTCGACTACTTTACTTTTGTCTTGTTTCTCTTGTGTAAATCGATTGAATATGCTGTCTTGTTTTTCCTTGGAAATTCCTATTCCTTCATCCTTCACAAAGAATAATAAGCTGTCGCTTTTTTGTTGGTAACCAAATTTAATGATGCCGTTTTCCGAATATTTGATGGCGTTTTTTACTAGGTTAGTTATAATAGATACCAACATGGAGTTATCCGTTTTGACAAAAGAATCCTCGTCTTTCAAATCAGCATGAAACTCTAGTTTCATTCCTTTATTATTGACTTCTAATTCGAAAAACTCATGAAGTTCCTCTAAAACTTTATTAATGGAAGTATTTCCATAGACCGCTTTTAAAAGACCGGTTTCTATTTTAGAAACCTCAATAATATCATTGACGGTATTTAGCATTCTATCACCACTTTTTTGAATGATTTCTATGTATTTGTCTTTTTCCTGACCTGTAAGTTCTGGCTCTTTTAATAACTCAGTAAAACCTAGAATACCATTCATGGGGGTTCTGATTTCGTGGCTCATATTGGCTAAGAAAGCAGTTTTTAATCGATCACTCTCCTCGGCTTTATCTTTTGAAATGATCAGCTTTTGTTCAATAACTTCACGGGCTTGAATTTCTTCCTGAAGTTTCTCATTTCTTTTATCCAACTCTTGCGTTCTAATTCTTACTTGTTCCTCTAACCCTTCATTTATTAATACAATTTCAATTTGCTTATCGTGTAATAATTGTTTTTGAAAGAAATCGACTCTTTCCAATCGTTCAATACTATAAAGGCCAATAATACAGATGATATTGGCAGCGATAAAAAAGGCATTTGCAGCAATCCAATATATATTTTGGATGTCAAGGAATTCGTAAAAGGCTATAGTTCCAATGTTATAGATAAGAATAAGGCTGATGCCAGATATTACTGCGGAGAAAAACCGAAGTTTGATAAAAAAATAACCTCCCATAAATATTAAAAACATACCTCCATAATAATAAATATTGTTGGGATTTCTGAGCAGCATATATATGATTCCAGTACCTGCTATTAATAAACCCAATGAGCCTATCAATTGCCAAATCCGTGAAAAAAATGAAAAACAGGAAGAAATAAACATCAGTATGAGAAAGGGGATGACGATCAGAAATCTGATGGTGTAAAACTCTTTGTGGTAGCTCTCTGCTAAAGAATAATCTAACAAACCAAAAGCAGCATATAACAGAATAACGGTGAAAAGAGATATTCTGAATACAGCAATACTATTCAGAAAGTACCTTTCTCTAAATCTTTTTTCTAATTCTGGATCCATAAAGTTTAGGCTGAATGGCTTTAAAGCCATTTCAGTAAAACTAGTTTTCCGTGCCTCTTTACTTGTTTTCACTTTAATAATGATTTATGGAATGATGAATTAGATTATTTGAGTTTGGTTTTATAGGGTATGGATTTTATTTATATGTAGTTTTTATTGTTCATTTACACACAAATATAAGGAAAAATATTCTGATCTACAATATTAAAATCATGGTGTATAGCGTAAACTCACATTGTATGTTTACTCTTAAGAATAGCCTCCAATTTTAATAAACTGAAAGGCGAACCACCAATTCTTCTCATTTTACAGATCTTTTTTTTAATAGTGATCGACAGAGCTGATTATGGCTTGTTATCTGTGTTAATTACTTTCAGTGAGCTCGCTGGCTATTTCGGTCTGACCATGCCAGCCATTTCGGTCTCATGGGTGCCACTTAAAAAGACAAAGTAAAGTTACAATTAATTTGATTCATTTTCTTTTAAAAAAGATTTTCTTAATGACTCTCCTTTTAGGCTGATTCTGTGCGAAGAGTTGACTAATCTGTCCAAAACAGCATCTGCAATAGTACCTTCCCCAATGATTTCATACCATGCAGAGACAGGTATTTGAGATGACACAATTGTTGTTGTGCGACTAAACCGGTCTTCTACTATATCCATTAGAGTATCTCTTGCATGATTATCGAATGCCTGAAGGCCAAAATCATCTAATATTAGCACATCGATTTTCATTAATCTGGCTAATTCTTTCTGATAGGTTCCATCTATTTTTGCCAGTTTGAGTTTGTTAAATAATCTAGCCGATATGTGATACTGTGTTTTTATTCCATTCAAGCATGCTTGATGACCGATAGCTTGAGCAAGATAACTTTTCCCTACACCAGATGCTCCGATAAGAATAAGGTTCTCTTTTCGGCTAATAAAATCTAAGGAAGATAATCTGTTAAACATATTTTTTTCCAGGTTGCGTTGACTTGTAAAATCTACATCAGCAATAGATGCTTTTTGCCTAAATTTAGCTTGCGTAATTAAGCGTTGAATTTTGGTATTCTGTCTTTTTTCCCATTCATGATCAGCCAATATTCCAATGTATTCGTCTGGACTAGCATCATTGTGAAGATTGTTTTGTAAATGGTGTTGATGTAGATTTGCCATGGCGTTTAGCCGCAAGTCTTTCAATTTTTCAAGAGTTTGATTTTTATTCATGTTATTTGTTTTTAGTGGTATGCCGATGCCCCACGGGTATTGACATGTTTGGGTATATGAGATTTTGTTTGTTCTAATTCTTGCTGGTTAAGGTATTCTTTGTCGAGATTGTTTTTCAGTATGTTCTTTACATTATTGTAAGAGAGAGCCTTGCCATACAATGCTCTCTGACAAGCGTTATTGAGCCTTTCCGAACCATATTCTTTGTGCAGCTGAATAACTCCCATGGCCCTTTTGTAAGCTATCTCAGGATAGTCACTCTGATGCATCAAGGCATCGATAAACATCATGACCGATTCTCCATGTTTTTTCGCTAAGGTTTTAAAATACTTTGGGCTCCATTCTTTGTAAGCTTGATGAGTACTGGATAAATGCTCCTTGATAGTATTGTATATTCCTTTAGAAGGGTTACGCCTATGGATGGCGATACGAGTGGTATTATAGTATACCTCTATCCATGTTTGAGTAGATTGTATTTGGGTTTGCTTACCGATAAAGCGATAAGGAACGCTATAGTAACTCTTATCTGTTGAGAAGTACACATATCCTATCTGCTGTACCTTAGCTCTTTTGTATTCTTTTATCTCATATGAATCAGAAGGTAAAGGACTCAACTTTGCTCTTTCTATGGATTGAAAAAGCTCTTTTCGTGAAGTGTCTTTTCGTTGGAAAAGAAGTTGGTTGTATTGGTCTAACAATCGTAATATTTCCTTATTCAACTCGGCTAATGAAAAGAAAATCATATCCCGCATAGGATAGTAAATGCGTTGATACGCAAGTCTTACAGCGTTTTCAACTAAAGCTTTATCTTGTGGAGAGTAGCTTCGAGTTGGGTTGATAACACAAGAATAATGGTGAGCAAAGTCTTTAAGTGATTTGTTGATTTGAGGCTCATACTTTGATGCCCGAGTAACAGCTGATTTAAGGTTATCAGATACTATTGCCTTCGGAACGCCTCCATAAAACGATAATGTATTGGATAGGCAATTTAGTAAATCTTCTCTCTTCTGACTCATGCAAGCCTGTACGTAAGTATATTGACTATAAGGAAGTATCGCTACAAAAACCTCAACTGGTTTGAGTTCTCCGGTTTCCTTGTCCGTGAGATAAAGGTGCTTACCTGCATAATCAATCATTATCTCATGTGCTACTTTATGCTCCAATTTCATTGAACCTTTGAGCTTAGTATATCTTCTGTTATAATGCTCCATAAACTGGGTGTAACTATATGGTTGTTTTACCTCAGACTGATACTCATTATAATGATAAAGAAAGGTGAAACCAGGCTGATTTCGAGAGTTGTAAATCTTCTCAAAGTAAAGCATTAGTTCATCAAAACGCTTATTATTGATGGTGCTTTTGGAACTAAATAGTTTTTCCAGAGCAGATATTTCGTAGTTTAAAAGCTCTTTTAAATCTATCTCACTTGCCTTGAAAAGCTGAACATAATTATTGATAGTATTACGTCCAATATTTAAAGCTGTACTTATCTCTCGAGTACTTATACCCGATAAGTGTAAACGTAGTATTTGTTTTAAATCCATAGGATCAAGTTTTTTAGCCATCTCTCTCAATTTGTTTAGAGAGACAAGTTACCTGATCTTTTTAAGTGGCACTGTTAGAACCGAAATGATGGCACAATTAGAACCGGAACACTGGCACTGTTAGAACCGAAATAAGTGGCACTAATACGCCGGAATGACTGGCACTGACCTGCCGGAATGGCTGGCACTGTTAGGACCGTTATATCCAATTATTTTTTAAAATCAAATAAAGAGCTGTATTTTTTGCCTTTATGCTAAGTTAAGTATAAACATTTATATATACAATTAACTAAAATTGTTTTTTGAACTGCATGTTTTTAAATAAAAGCCAGAAAACTTAGGTGTGAATCATGCGAAATTGAATTAGGATAGGAAGCAGGCTGGGAAAAAAATAAGGGGAATTATGGTATATCAGGCTGTGGCATTGGTCGGCAATGGTCAAAAGAAACTATTTTTTCTAAAAACTCATTCTTATTCTCAAAATGTCTCGAAATTTCAAACATCTTCTCTTCAAAATCCTTTTGATCGTAATAGAATGTTTTGATATGTTTGCAGCGTTTATTTTCGAATATCTGTTTGAATAAAGTTCTGTCTGAAACCCCACAGGAATGGCCATAAATATGAACTTGAAAATCACCGGAGTTTATAAAAGTAAGTAACTTTTTATAATCACTATTTCTTAAATATTTAAACGATTTTATTTTTCTAAGAAACTCATTATTATATTCATTTTCAAGCTCTTTGTATTTGTCAGAAGTATCATCACCAAAACCAAATATGGGATTGTCAGAAAGGCTTCCATGAATATGAATATAACCTGCAGGTAACCTTTTGTAGCGACTTGCAATATTGGTATAGTTGAAATTTACAATTTGAACTTTTTCAGGTTCTAGAGTGTAGTCCTTTTTTTCTATCTTATTATCTTCTTTATAGTAAATATTCTCATAAAAACAATCTTGTAAATAATCACAAAAAACAGGATTTTTACTAAACTCTTCTTCTTCAAATTTAAGATGTTCCAAAAGAATTTTTTCGATGTAATTTACCTCCTGGTTCAGCTTTAATGTTTTTTTGAGTTTTTCCTTTTGAGCAGCCACTCTATCACCATGCTGTGTATACTTCCTTTCCTCGTATTCTATAATTCTCGTTAATTCATTATAATACTCCGTTTCAATATCAAACCAATTACCATTGATATACTTTTCAAATATTTCTTTGAAAATATTTGAATGAATACTTAAACGAGGTTCTCCTCTATGATAACTACTACCAGGATGATATATTTTCTTAAACACCTTATGAGCATTATCAACTTCAAATTTCAGATCGTTTTCCTTAAAAAACTCCAATGCACTGCTCACTATAATTAAAGGGTCTTTATCATTATTATATTCACCAGTCGTTAAGTTATGCCAGACTCTAGAAAAATAAAAATGAATAAAATCACTAAAACGAGATTTTAAACCATGTGCAATATCGAAGCCATTGCCTATTATGATTAGTCTATTCATGTTATTTTAGGTTAGAAAATATGTCAGTTATCTAAGCTCTTTTCCTTTTTTTTGATTTTTTCTTTACGATGCCATTCTTAGTTTTAGGCTTCTTCTCAAGAGTGGCTAATATTTCTGTTGCCAGAAGACTTAGACTTTTAAATTCTGGTTTCTGATTTCCTTTGAAACCGGATAATATTGATTTTGATTCGTTTTGGTCAACAAAAAGGAAATAGTAACCTATTGCAAAATCAAATAGAACTTCAGAATCTGGATATTTTTCTTTTTCGTTCTCAAGGAATCCAATCAGATCAACAAAGTTTATATTTGACTTTGACAAATATTTTGAATTAAGCTTTCTCAGATAAGTAATGAAATCAGGAATGTTATTATCTATAATAGTGAAAAATACTTTATTTATGATTACCATTGGTTTTAGCCCAGAGTGTTTGAAAGCTTTCTCCGTATATTCTTTTGCCTCACTTAATATACCATTTTGATATGCTAGTCTGGCTAAATCAATATAATGGTTATAGCTATCAGTATGTTTGCTAAAGTAAGCTTCACATTCTTTTAATTTTTCATAAGGAAACTTTACATCATCAGATGTATGATACCTTTTTAAGGCAGTATGCATAAACAGATTTAAAAGAATACTATTATTTCTAGCAGATGCCAATTGCTTTGAAGTTATTTTTGTTTCCTTACTGCCACTAATGATTTTAATTTTAGATTCTTGAGGGTTATGTAATGATTTGAAAATTTCTAGGGCAAGGTTTTCTTGTTGCATGTAAATAAGATATAATCCAGAATAATGTAGAATCGTTTCTTTGAAATTATTCTGTATTTTGCTTTTGTCAGTGTAGCTATTTTGTTCGATGTAATTCCAATCTTTAAAATGATGAGAAATATTGATATCATTGATCATATTAACATTGTCTTTAAAGATTCTCATATTCTCTTTCATATTAAAATTTCCAGAAAAAGTTAATTCCTTAATTGAAATTTTTTGTTCAAGATTATTGTTTGAATTATTAGTAACATTACCGCTTTCAACTTTTGCATAAATAATAGTATCTAAGCAGTAATTTCTCAATTTCAAGTATTTTTCAATAGATTCAATAGAAGTTTTGTAATTGATAGGATATAGAACGACTTTTATTTCTTTAAATTCAGCTGTAATTTCAGAGATTGATTTTTTTATAAGCTTCTTTATTATTTCTTCGGAGTCTTTTTCATCAATATTTATAAACACACCAAAAGAAATCTTTTTACTATTTTGTTTAAAGCATATTCTATTAGTAGAGAAATACCATATAAGCCAAATAATTATGAAAATAATAATTGGTATCAGCAAAGTTTTAATCCACCAATGAATGAACAAGTCATTTGAAATTGTTTCATAGATATAAGTAAAATAAAATATAAGAGTAATACTAAATACTACAAAAACACCTAGCCTTTTTTCCCAGTAATGGGGGACTTTTTCAATGATATTGAAAATATCTTTGCTATTCATTAACTTCTCCTTCCACAATAGCAATCTCCTCCTCAGTTAATTCATACAATTGATAAACCATTTGATCTATCTCTTTTTCTAATGTTGTGGTGTCTGTCTTAGGATCTGTTTTTTTTATTGCCAATATTTGAGTGACTTTATCAGATAATTTAATTTTATCAAGGGAACTTATTTTTTCAATTACGGGTAGGTTTCTGAATTCTTTGGTTTTTATTTTTGGAAATAAACTATCAAATTCATTATTTAAGTTTGAAAAATACCAAAAAACTAATTTGGAATTTAATAATGCCAAAATTGTTTTTTCTGTGAAATCTGTAATGGAATCTTTTAACTTGGCAATGTATATTGTCTGGTCAATTATAAATTTATCTTCTAAGTAGCTTAGTATTAGATTTCTTTTACCAGGGATTTGCCTAATTAAGATTTTTTTTCCTTCAAAAAAATGAGCTTGCCTTGGCTCTGCCAACCACTCTCCATAGCTAATAAAAGTATTATTCCAATTAACAGCATATCGTGTCAAATTCTTTCCGCGTATTTCAGGTAAAAATGTATAGTCTTTCTTATAATTTGCATGGAAGACACTCTTTTCTTTGTGTTCTTTTGTTTGATTTGGTTTGCCTTTTCCAACTTGATATTCTTTAATGCCTGTAGTAACATCAAATAAATCGTCAACCATTTTTGATTTCCTCTTTATCTTGACTAAGATATTATTTGCTATCTCATTAAGGGTAACAGAAAAATTGAAATTAGTATTGTTTAAGAAAAGGTCTGAATTGAACTCATGCTTAAATTTCAACATACCATTTATTATTTCAAAATAAACACTTTTGCCTTTAGCTTTTGATTTTTTCAATAGATAAATCAGGACTTCCACACTGGCATCTTCAAAAACTTTTTCTTTAATATCAATAATGTTTTCAACTTTATAGTTTTCTAAAATAAAGTATCTTAATTTTCTATTATTCTCATTGGCTAAAAATGTATTAGGTACAATAAATGAGTTATGTCCATTGATATTCAGTAATCTATGAGATTGTTCAATAAATAAATGGAACAGATCAAGTTGGTTTTCAGCAACATAATAATTCAAATAAAAATCTCTGTATTTATTATCCATTTCACGTACTCTTAAATAAGGCGGATTCCCAATCACCACATCAAAGCCAATATATTTACCATTCTCGTCTAAAACTTCGGGGAATTCAAAGCGCCATTCAAAAGCATTATGATAGATTTTATTATTGATAATTTCTTCTTTTTGTGCCAATGCTTTATCAGCTTTTACTTTTAGTTTTTTAAGGTTGTCCTTATCGGCTTTCTTTATTTTTTCACCAAATATTTGCAGATTGTCTAAGCGTTGTTTCTCCACTAAATAGGCCCCTTCGGCTTTTTTCATGGTTTTTAGAAACTGATTATCCAGAGTGCTTTTAAAATTGTTTTTAACCTCGTTTATTATACTTAAGATTTCTTTTTTACGGCTTTTGTTATTAGTGGTTTTATATTCTGCTACCGCATTTTTATAGTCGGTAAAACTATGTTTTACTTCACTGCCTTTAAAGGCATCCTCCAAGTCATCTTCCAGTTTAAAACGTGATATTAAGGAATTCCCAGTTTTGATATTAATATCGATATTGGGGAGGGTTTGCAATTGCATTTCCTCGGTATAATAGGCGTTCTTTAAAAGCTCTATCCATAATCGCAATCGACATATTTTTACCGAGTTGGGATTGATATCCACCCCAAATAATGAGTTTTCTATTAGGTTTTGTTTTTCGTGAAATAGCGTTTTCTGAATAATGGCCGTTGCTTTAATATCGGGTTTGTAGTCGAGTAAATGGCCGTGTTCGTCGGTGATAAAGAGTTCATCGTTATCGATTATGATTTCGCTTCTCAAAGAGTTTCCATTTTCATCTATCAATATTTTGAGTTCACTCTTAATACTAATCAACTCATTAAGGGCCGATACCAAAAAGTGCCCGGAACCTACTGCAGGGTCAACAATACGTATAGAGTTGATAATATGATTGAATCTTAACAAATCCTCAGCTTTAAAATGGCGGGTGGTATAGTTTTTTAAATCTTCGAAAGTTTCAATTTCAATATTTTCTTGTTCTTTAAACTTTTGCAAAACAGCACGCCTAATGGTTTCGCGACTCATATACATGGTAATATATGCAGGAGTATAGAAAGAGCCTTCTTTATAGCCATTAATCTTTTCAAAAATTAAGCCTAAAACCGAGGCATTGATAAGGGTTTTGCTTTCCTTGTTTTCTTCTATGCCTTCGGCACCATCGGCGGTAAAGTCGTAAGCATCTAAAAACCGAAATAAATAATCGAGTATATATAGTTTCCCTTTTCTGGTTTTACCATTTAGATCTTTTAAAACGGAGTTTTTAGATATTTCTATTTCTTCATCATGCAATGCTGAAATAGTAAAAGCTTCGTTTTCTAATTGGGTTCGCTCAAATAATGAGGAATTTAGATAGGGGATATATTGAAATCGATCTTTATATTTGGGGTGGCGGTCATTGGGTTTTTTAGCCAAAGCCGAGAAAAACAAATCATTTAAATCGTCGAACCCCTTTATAAATTCAGAATTTAGAAAGCTATACTCTTTGGTTTTATTATGATAGCTAATCAGCTGGCTTTCGAGCAGTTTTAAAAACAATATTCTATTAATCCAGCTTAAGGTTAATTCTAAACCGGCATTAAAAGCCTTGTTGCTTCCGTTTTCAACACTTTTAATATTTGATAAATAATCTCTGTCTTCAATGGTAAAAATGGTGTTTTCTAAAATGGAACCATAATCCCTTTGTTCTTCTGGTTTTCGTTGTATCAGCTTTTTACCCTTTTCTTTAACTTCTTCCAGTCCAATAATATGGAGTAACTCATTATAGAAAGATTTATTGAGTTGGTTGCTGTCATTGCCAAAATTGGCTCCCAATAAATGAACATCCGAGAATATTTTATAAAGCGTGTTTAAAGCCGTATCATTATAGTCTTTAATGGGTTTTTTGGTGAAATCGAGATATACATAAGGCAGCTTTTCTTCCACAAGTGTAATGTATTTATCTGCAATTTCGTTATAAAAAAGTTCGTTTTTCAGGCTGTCTTTTTTACCGTCTCTAAAATCTTCATATTCTTTTCTTAATGATTTATTAGTATAGAAATGGTTATAAAAGTCTTCAGCTTTAAAGAGATACCACTCGTAGCCATTGGTAGCAATCAAATGCTTGATATTGTTATTTTTCTCATCTATTCTTTCGCGTAAATAATAGAGGAGGAGTTCGTGCAATGCTTTTTTGTTGAGGTTATTAGTGGATAAAAACTCTGCTTTATTGCTTGGTTTTTTGGTCTCGATAATAACACCAACATCCGATTTCATATTGTTTCCCAAATAGATAGCTAAATCTATTCTATTCTTGGTGTTAATATAATTATCCTTATAAAAAGTGTTATGAAAGAAAGTTTTAAGGGGTTCTTTTATATGTTCTTCGCTTTCATTGGCTATATCAATATCCTTTATGGTTTTAAGGCATGTAATAAACTCACTGGTAAACTGGTTGATATCTTGTCTGAGAGGTTTATGTTTTCTATAAGCTGGACTTAATGCTTTTCGGGTGTTTAATTTGCTCATTATCTTCTATGATGATTAAATTTGTAAGTGCTAAAAGAAGCAGCAATTTACGAAAAACTATTTATTCTTTTCCTGTTGTTAGGTTTGATTTCTTAACCAATTATTTGAGATGGATGTGCAGCGAGAATACTTTGCTGTAGTCGAAGGGGATGGTTAGCAAAATAGTTTGTCCCAGTCTTTTATGAAAAAAAATAATGGATTGGCTCCATTTCAGGTTCTTAATTCTTTTAGTATCTGGGTTTTTTGCCTGCTCTGCTGGGTGACATAGAATGGAACTATTCGTGCATAGCGCATTGATAATATTTGAATGAAGTCGATTAAATCCTCCTGAAAGCTTGAAAGGGGGGCTTGTTTTGTTGAAAAACCATTAAATATTGGTGAAAAAAAGAAAAGAGTAAAAAATGATATAGCGTATAACAAAAGGAAATATGTTGGAAAGGCCGAGCTGTAAAATAGGATAATCATTCAGTTTTAATGATGTAAAGAAATAATGCTGTCATTTTTAATTGGTCAGCTGCGTTTTGCAAATGATGCTGAGCTTTTTTTAGAAGTAAAGCTGCAATTTT
Source organism: Lentimicrobium sp. S6 (assembly GCF_013166635.1). NCBI lineage: Bacteria > Pseudomonadati > Bacteroidota > Bacteroidia > Bacteroidales > Lentimicrobiaceae > Lentimicrobium > Lentimicrobium sp. S6. Next base: position 18,663 of record NZ_JABKBZ010000088.1, read on the forward strand.
TAAAAGTAAGGCTGCGTTTTGATGGATCTAAATGTTAAATTCTTGAAGTCACAAAAAAAATGGAGTAAGTTTGTTACTCCATTTTTACAAAAATAAATATCAATTATTGCACTTTTTGATATTTTAGTAAAGCAAAGGATTTAAGGAATAAAGGGTCAGGTCGAAAATGAACCTTTGTTCCTTTTATCATATTATCGTGGAACTCTTCCTCAGTAGGAGCTCCTTCCGAATGAACCGTGAGTCGGTAAGTTCCAAAATCCCTTAATTTTACAATATGTCCGCGAGATAAATTCTTCGGAATATTCTTTAAAAGAGATTCAAGGGGTCAAGTTGAAATTCTGGGGGAATTGATTTTTACGCAAAAATATTTGTCAATCGAAAAAGGAAAAATTTGACATCTCTGACACCTCTGAATTCAGACCTAAAATGCTTTAATTTTGCGTTAAAGG
>NZ_JABKBZ010000089.1:0-17986 GCF_013166635.1 Lentimicrobium sp. S6
AAAATCGTTTATGTCTTTCCAAATGGCATTTCCATTGGCATCGCTAGCCGTTAAAATATAATTGGTATTACAAACACCGTTTGTAATTTGTAAGCTTTCGGTTTTGGTTTTTCCTGCTACTTCCAATTTGGTATCCGGGTCATCTATTCCAATACCCACATTACCAATAGATGTAATAGAAATTCCGTTGATATTCGATTTTAATCCTTCTCTATAATTGGACAAAATCATAAGCTTACGTCCTACTATAGAAGAGCCAAAACTAATAATCCCATCATTTGTTGCATCAAAGGTATACTCTGCATTGGTGCGTATTTTGCCATCAACATCTAGTCTAATACCGCTGGTACTTACTTTTCCTATTCCTACATTTGAAGATGCTCCTGAATTATAACTTATACCATTACTTTCGGTGAGCCATGGTGAAGGGTCTCCTCCACTACCTCCAGTACTTGGTGCGGCCCAATAGGCTGTTCCAAAACTACCATAGGTTAAAACATCTCCTGTACTTCCTCCTGGTAAAATTAAACCTGTTGCAGAAATTGTACCGCTTACATCTAATTTGGAATTCGGTCTACTTGTTCCAATCCCAACATTTCCGGCATCGTAATATAAATCTGCTTTATTGGCAAGTGTCCAGTAAGTTGAAGTGGTTTTGCTATTCTTATTATTTGAATTATTCAACTCTAGTTTGTTTTCTTCTTTTTTTATATCTGTTTGCGCAGAAACAGATGAAACCATAAATGCTATTATAATAGCATACCATAAATACTTTTTCATGAATGAAAAGAAATTATAAGAAAGCACAAAGAATCTACTTTTTTTATTCTCAATGACTTTCTTTCACCAATAACAAAGCTTAATTGCTATCAGCATATATTATTACTACTTTTGTAGCTTATTCGGCCCGTTTCTGAGTTTACTCCGGATTTGTTGCGAAAATGGTGAGAGCTAAGGACGGGCTGATTGTTTCTTTTTTATCATAAAAAAATATACCAAATAAGCGAAACAATGGCCGCCAGCCAGCTAAGTAAATTCGTTTTCCTCCAGTTGAAAAATCCTATTATTGCTTTGTAGAATACCACACATAAACCTAGTCTCTCACAAAGAAATTAAAAATACTAAACTGTATATATTCTCAATATGTATATATAAGGGGGGGGTGCCAAATATTTTGACAATCTGCCTTATATAATTCTTTATTAGGCTTTTGTGTGTTTTTCATGCGATAATTTTGTAAGTGATTTCGACAAATATAGTAATATTCTTTATATACTTATATTTATTTTGAAAAAAATGATTAAAATGAAATATTAAAGGAGGGTTATATGTATTAATACTCTTTTTAAGGTTTTCGTACCCTTTTTTTTTGAGATTTTTTACAATTCTTCTTAATCTTGAAGAAAACATCTCTATTATATCTTTTTTTACAATTCAGCCTAGGCTAATTTCATACTTTTGAAATTATCTTTGTGAACAATAAAAGAAATCGGATGGACACAGTTAGATTAAAACAAGACTTACATCAATTAATTGATACTATTAGTGATACTCATATTCTTCAAGAGTTTTATTCTATCATTAGTGATTATTCAAAAAGCAATAATAAAACAGACATCCTTGACGAACTAACTGAGCAACAAAAGCTTATTCTAAACGATTCGCTTGATCAATACAAAAGCAATGAAACCCTAGAGAACGAACAAGTTAAAGCCAATACGAAAAAATGGCTAGAAGAATAATCTGGACAAAAGACACAAGCTCCTTAGCTCGAATTTGCAATGAGGAGTGTATATAGAAAATAATAATCTATAGTTTATAAGTTTTATCTTTATCTAACATCATACAAAAGTAACAAATAGCTGTGAGTATTATACGCACTCGTAAAACATTTCCGAGCGAGCTAGACTTCCTAAGCATCTGTATTTTTGTACTATAAAAATGATGTTCCTATCAAAATATACATCTATTTTTTTTGTGAACATTTGAGTTTCTGGGGAGAGATTATAGAAAAAGCTGTACCACGAAGGAGCTCAAAGAAGACACAAAACCCACAAAATGAACAAAATAACAATTCTTCCTTTGTGTATTTTGTGACTCCTTGGTATTTTTTGTGCTATAACTCATAAGAAACAAGATGCGTTTGCCCTGTGATAAAGACCATTTCATTATATAATCAGTATAATTAGTGCTTGCCAGAAAACGCCAATTTCTTCGTTACTCTTGTTTTGAAAATAGTTATTTACAAAAGTAAACGCCTGATTTTCAAAACTGCGAAAGCCTCGAACTTGACGCCTTCTGACTAAGCATTCCAAAAATCAGCAGTTTTCTTGCTGACACTAATTATTTCTATTATGGATTTTTTACAATTCAAGCTATACAGGAATGTTTATTTTTGCGGATTCAATTCAACAAAACATCAAATAGCAAATAATATGTCCAAAGCAAAAACTTTAGATAGAAACCAAATAGACGCCAAATACAAATGGGATTTCACTCACATCTATTCCGACTGGAATGCATGGGAAGAAGATTTCAAAAACATCAAAACTCAAACTGAAGAACTCACCCAATTTAAAGGAAAGCTCAAACTAGGAGCAGACTCTTTACTAAGCGCTTTTGTATTGATGGATGAAATTGAAAAAATCCTCTATAAAGTTTATGCTTATCCTGCTTTGCAAAAAAGCACCGACAATAGCAATAATGAGGTCTTGGGGAAAATGCAAGAAGTAAGCATGTTCCTTGCTGATTTCAATACCGCTACCTCTTGGGTAACTCCAGAAATTATGGAGATTCCAGAGGAGGAGTGTAAAAAATGGCTGGACGAGAACGAAACACTACAAGTCTACAGGTTCAATTTAGAGAAAACCTACCGAAGAAAAGCCCATATCCTTTCCGAAGAAATGGAAAAGCTCCTCTCCTATTTTTCTAGTCCATCAGGAACAGCAGCCAATACCTATACCATGCTCACCACTGCCGATGTGAAATTCCCCGAAATAGAATTAAAAAATGGAGAAAAGACCAAGCTTACTCATGGAAACTATTCGGAAATATTAAATACTTCTAGAGTTCGAGAAGACAGAAAGTTGGCAGCCGAGAATTTCTATCCTTTGTATAGCGATATCAAAAATACCATTGCTGCTATTTATAAAGGCATTTGCGATAAAGATGTGGCTTTTGCCCGAAGCCGTAAATTCAAGAGTAGTTTAGAAGCCAAATTGGATAGCAATAATATTCCTTTGGAAGTTTATGCTAACCTGGTAAAAACGGTTGGAGAAAACACTCAAGCATTACAGAAATATCACAAGCTACGTGCAGAGCATATGGATTTATTGGGTGACTATCACGCCTATGATTCTCGTTTAACTCTAGTGGAGCACGATAAAAAATACGATTTTGAGGAGGCCAAGAAACTAGTTTTAGAGTCGGTTAAACCATTGGGAGTAGATTATGAAAATAAGTTTAATAAGGCTTTAGAAAACGGGTGGATAGATGTTTACGAGAACGAAGGAAAGTCATCCGGAGCTTATAGTATGGGAGTTTATGGCGTTCATCCATTTATTCTGATGAATTATAATGGAACCCAAGATCATGTATTTACCTTGGCTCACGAACTGGGCCATAGCCTACACACCATGCTCTCAGAAGAAAACCAGCCTTTCAATATTCATGAATACACCATTTTTGTAGCCGAAGTAGCCAGTACTTTCAACGAAAGACTCCTCTTGGATTTAATGCTGGAACGCAGCACCGATCCTTTGGAGAAAGCAGCTTTACTACAACAAAGCATAGAAAATATCATTGGTACTTTCTTTATCCAAACTATGTTTGCTGATTTTGAATGGCAAGCCCATCAGATGATAGAAAACAACCAAGCCATGACAGCCGATAGCCTTACTAAGCTTTGCGAGACTTTAGATGAGAAGTATTATGGAACTGAAGTTTTTACCCGTGACCAAAAGAATATTTTCTGGGCTCGCATCCCTCACTTCTATCGCTCTCCTTTCTATGTTTACCAATACGCCACCAGCTTTGCTGCTTCTGCTAGTTTATATCAACAGGTAAAACAAGGATTAGCCAAAGGCGATAAATCTAGTCTGGAGAATTATCTAAACCTCCTCAAATCGGGTGGAAATAATTATCCGGTAGAACAACTAAAAATAGCTGGAGCTGATTTAACACAAGAAGCTACTATAAAGGCTGTAATTGATGATTTAGGGGCTCAGGTTGCTGAATTGGAGGTATTGTTGAAAGGGTTAAAAAAAATAACAAATTCGCCACCAAGACACGAAGGCACCAGGAATTGAATACGAATTGGATTCTAGACTTTTTCCTTTGGTAATTTCTTTAATAAAGATAAGAAAGGGAAGCCTTCACGAAGGTGAATGATTCCCTTTCTCTAAGGCTTCCCTTTACCTATCCAGTTCCATATAAAATCTACTTCTTCATCTCAACAGCCAAATCAGCACCCAATCGAGCATTATTATAAACCAGCTGAATATTAGATTCTAGGCTTTTTCCTTTGGTGATTTCTTTGATATAAGACAATAAGAATGGAGTAATGTCTTTACCTTTTACATTTTGCTTATCAGCTTCTTGTAATGCAGTTTCGATGGCTTCAGTAATCAGGTTATAATCCATGGCATACTCTTCTGGAATTGGATTTGCTATCACCACTCCACCTTGAAGATTCAAGGCAAATTTGGTATTGACAATGCTTGCCAATTCTTTAGCCGAATCGGAACGATGTAATAAATCAAAACCACTCTGACGGGTATAAAAAGCAGGCAATTCATCGGTTTGATAACCAATAACTGGGACTCCTTGGGTTTCTAAATATTCTAGTGTTAGCCCTAAATCTAAAATGGATTTGGCTCCCGCACAAACCACAGCTACATTGGTTTGAGAAAGCTCGGTTAAGTCGGCAGAAATATCAAAATTCTCTTCTGCTCCCCTATGCACTCCTCCAATTCCTCCAGTTACGAATACTTCGATTCCAGCCATTTCAGCAATAATCATAGTGGTAGCCACAGTGGTAGCTCCGTTTAGCTTTTTTGCCACAATAAATGGTAAATCTCGGCGACTCACTTTTGCCACATCTTTGGCCGTTCCTAAAAACTCCAATTCTTCTTCGGATAAACCAACTTTTAATCGGCCATCGATAATACAAATGGTAGCTGGAAATGCTCCTCTTTCTCTAATGATAGATTCAACCCTACGAGCAGTTTCTACATTTTGAGGATAAGGCATTCCATGTGATATAATAGTGGATTCTAAAGCTACAACAGGCTTGTTATTTTTTATTGCTTCTGCAATTTCTGGATGAATATCTAAATATTGTTCAATCATAATTCTTGTCTAATGTGATTTGCCAGTTCTAAATTTAATTGAGGATTCACTGCTTCTTCACTTTGTAAAGCAGCTAGCGACAAAGCGGTGGCAAAGGTAGCCGATTCTTCCAAATCGTAATCATATAAATGGGCAAAAACCAATCCCGCCATAAACGCATCTCCTGCCCCTGAACTATTCACCACTTTACTTATCTTGCTCCTAAAAACTCCACTCTTCTCAGTATTCCCATAAAAACATCCTTCCTCTCCTTTTGAAATAAAGACCTGTTGTATTCCAGTACTAACAAAATCTTTTAGCATCAAATCTAAATCCTTGGCCTCCTCAAATTTTATTCCCGATAAGTGCTCAGCTTCTATTAAATTGGGCTTGATGGTATGGAAATAGTTCAATATCGATTTTGCCTTTTTTGCTTTTGAAGTAGAAACTAAATCTAAGAAGATGGGAATCTGTGAAAAATTCTCAGCAATATACTTCAATGTTTCCTCAGACAAATTGGTATCTAAAACGATGCAATCAGCATCTTCGATTATTGATTTCTTTGAAGCCATAAACTCTGGACTTAATTCGTCAATAATTTCAGTGTCAGAAATCGCCATGGCCATATTACCATCGGGATTGTTTATCGACAAGTATATAGCAGTAGAGGATTCTGATGAGAACAAACTATTGTCAATTTGAATTCCTGTTTCTTGACAATGAGACTTTAATCCAAGGGCATAAACATCGTTCCCAAAAGCTGTGATGAGTTCAACATGACAATCTAGTCTTGCCAGATTCTCAGCAATATTTCTTCCAACTCCACCGCTGGAAAACTTAATCTCCCCAGGATTGGAATCATTCTCAATCAAAGGCTTTGAAGAAAACCCAGTGATATCGGCAATTGCTGCTCCTATAACTATTACTTTTTTCTTTGATGATTTAGTTTCACTCATACAATTTCTGTTTACAATGAACAAAGATAAACTTCATTTCTTATACTTAACTATCAAATCCTAAGCTTTAGCACTAAGCTCCACGATGGAATTCACAAAGTTTCATGACTAAATCCTATTTTGATGTGCTAGGCAAAATCTATTTAAAGTATGATAAAGTCATAACAAAGATGCCTATTCTTAATATTATGTGCTGGTAGGCTCAACTTAGTTCCTTTAATATCAAATATCCCATTTCACCTGATTTGTTCTCGTCGGTTGATTTACTATTTTTTTTGTAAAAAACACTAATCATCCTTTTTTGTGGAAAAAAGGAAGCAAAAAGTCATCCCAAACAATTGCCACCCCGCCTCTTATAAAATATTGATTTGTCTACCAAAGTAGAAAACTAATGACCAAATAATCCTACCTATTATCTGATTTTTAGATAGTAGTTTCTATTTCAAATTTATTCGATGTCATTACTTTAAAAGCCAAGGCCCTTTGCTGACAAATCAAATATTCTATAATTCACCGCATGAGCCGGCCTAAGTTTGGGAACAGCCTGCCCTCTGTCTTCGAAAATATATTACCGCTAATGTTATTAGTTCAAGCTTATATAATGAAGAAGTTTTATTTGAGTATATTTTGTTGTGAACTCGAAATCGATGAGGGCTCCTGAATTAAACCACGCAAAATTTATAAAGACTTCCGCAGGAAGTCTACTCCGCCTTATCAGGAAGTCGTTAAACGGAGCAAATGGATCGTAGGAAACAAAAACAATACTGTTTGACGCTCGTTAGTGACACTCCATAGGATGTCACTATAAGGAGGAGTTTATTGTTTTTCCGAAAACCATTTGTCGAGTAGACTTTCTGATACAGCGGCTGTTTTTGCTGTCCTTTTTCGAAAAAGGGCCTGAAAAAATATTCAAACAAATATAAGTCTGGGGCATCCAAACCCAAGTCTAAATAATCTTATTTCATTGAATTTGTGGCGATTGCGATTCCCATCCTATATAAGTGCAGAAAACAAGAAAAAGTATGTCTGTCCACTGATTCCACTAATTTTCACTGATTGTAATTTGTGATAATTCGTGGACATAAAATAAGTATGCATTTGTCCAAACGAAGTTTCACAAAGAAACTATTAAACACACAATATAATTGGTATTTAAATACCAATAAGTTTACTTTTGCAACCACAAATCATCATCATGTTTAAATTCTTCAAGAAATATCATAAATGGCTAGGGCTGATATTCGCCCTTTTCCTTATCATATACTCCCTTTCTGGCATTGTTTTAAACCATAGAGATTTACTTTCTGGTGTTGATGTGAGTAGAAAACTCATGCCCAAAAGCTATACCTATAAAAATTGGAATTTAGGAGCTTTACGTGGAAGCGAACAAATAGGCACCGACAGCATCCTTCTTTATGGGAATATGGGCCTTTGGTTGGCCAATGGGGACTTGAACAATTTGAGAAGCTTTGCTGAAGGATTACCTGAAGGCATGGACAATAGAAAGGTTTTTAAAATCTATAAATCGCATAAAGGGAATTTATATTTGGCCAGCCTCAGGGGAGCTTACTCATGGAATAATGGAGTAAAAGAATGGAAGAAAATACCCATTGAAATTGAAGATGAAAGATTTGTGGACATCACCGAAAGAAATGGTGAAATTATCTTTCTGAGTCGTAGCTTCTTATTTAAAGGCATAGATAATCCTGAGCAATTAAAATTTGAAAAAATCCAATTACAAAATCCAGCTGGATATGATAATAAAATTGGACTATTTAAAACCCTATGGTTTATTCACTCTGGTGAAATTTATGGTCATTGGGGGAAATTACTCGTCGACCTTTTGGGTGTGGTTTTTATATTATTGAGCCTTGGTGGGGTCATTTACTTCTTTATGCCACGAAGAATTAAAAAGAAACACCAACAAGGGGAATCTATCGAGCAACTCAAAGGGTTTCATAAGTGGAATATCCGCTGGCATAATAAACTCGGCTACTGGTTTATCTTCTTTTTATTGATTACCACCATTACAGGGATTTTCCTCCGTCCACCCGGATTAATATTTATAGCCTCCTCCAAAGTGGGCAAAATTCCATATACCTCATTGGCCACTTCTAATGCTTGGTTTGATAAACTCAGAGCTATCGATTATAATGAAGAAAGAGGAGTCTATATCCTATTAACAGATGAAAGAGCCTTTGAGCTGGACAAGGAAATGGAGTTGGCGCCTATGGCCTTTGAGTTTCAGGTTCCCATTAGCATCATGGGAGTTACTGTTTTTGAGAGAATATCAACAGACACCTATTTAGTAGGAAGTTTTGCCGGTTTATTTGAGTGGAATCCAAGAAGAGGAATCCTCAACGATTTTCAACACCAAAGGCCTTATGTTCCGGTACAAACCATGGGGCCTCCAATAGAAAACAGCAGTATTAGTGGCTGGGTGGTAAATACCCAAGGTGAAGCCTTTTATACGGATTACGATTTCGGAATTAAAGGAATCAATCCTGAATGGCAAACTCCAGAAATGCCTCAGATTATTAAAGAATCACCCATCTCTTTATGGAATTTGGCCTTGGAAATTCATACTGCACGCTACTTTAGCTTTATCTTTGGAATAGGCTATATCCTTATTGTACCTATAGTTGGTTTCGCAACCATATTTATTCTTATTAGTGGATTGGTAGTTTGGTGGAAGAAGTATAAAGGGAGTTAACTAAGTAGAAACTCTTGGTTTCTTAGCAATAATAATATCTCTCTTTATGGATTTATCCACCATGTGTTCAAACTGAAGATTGGGTTCATCATTTAACACTTCAAAACCATTCTCCACAAAAACTTCCGAAAGCTTATGTTTAGAAACTACAAATGAATTCCAGGCCAAAACAATGGTTCCTCCTGGCTTAAGAATCTGACTCCATCCAGGTAAACATTGGATTAATAATTGATATGGATTTCGTGTGATGGAGTTTGATTTCTGAGCAACAGCATTTCCATGAGCTATTCCATAAGGCAAGTCACCTACAATAACATGGAAGCTTTCTTTTTTAAAGTATTTAGCTGCATCCTGAGACCGTCCATTTACTATTCCCAACTTTCGTCTAGAGGACTTCTCTTTAAACTCTTGCTTACTCTTTGCATACTCAAACTCACGAACCATAATAGCTTCGGATTTATTTTTACCGTAAATCCTTCTGCTATTAGACTGATGTTTATACTTTTCCTCCTCTAAAAACTTCTTAAAAAACACTTCACAGGCATGTGTTGATTTCGAGTCGATTTCTATTCCCATAGGCTCAAAATTATAAACTACAGCTTCAAAAAGAGTCGTTCCCCTACCTGCAACGGGATCGAGCAATCTAATTTGATCTCGGTAATCAAAATCACTGGATAGCAAAGCCACATTTATCATCATCTTAGTGAATAGCTCATTAGTTTTGCCAGGATACTTCAATAGAGAACTGATTTTCTGGTCTACATATTCAAATTCATATTTGGAAATGGGTATCAAACAATCACTTTCTTTATCATGGTCTTTAAAGATAGCAAACACAAAGGAAAGCCTTGATAAAACCTGTAAATCGTAGTCTGTGATTTCATCTTTGGTAGTGAAAGAAATATAGCGAATACCTTTGATATTTACTATATCTATTTCTTCGCAAGTTGCTTCTAATCTTCTTGTTGCTATCTTTAATTCTGCCAAAGCCAATTCCCCTGACAGATTATAATAAACCCTATTATGCCCTGGGTTTTGTAAAATCAAATACCTATTCATATTCTAAAAAAAATCTTAAAAACAACTTTTATCCAAAACAAAGCAAATTTCGTAATATCAAACTAAAATAGCTTAAGTGTACTATAAAAACCTATTCTGACTGAGATTAAGATGCTTTAAACTACAGTGAATAGTTAATCAGTCCTCAAAAATAAATATTTCTAGTAATATACAACCTTAAAACAAGGTTTGTTTCATTTAGTTCTTAAGAACTTCAAGTAATTTATCTCTAAGCTCTTCTCCTTTGAGTCCTCTGGCGACAATTCGTCCTTCTGGGTTAATTAAAAGAGAGGCTGGAATGCTTTTAACACCATAATCTATGAAAGCATTATCTTCAAAACCCGAGACCAATGAAACATTTATCCAAGGTAGATTATCTTCATTAATTGCAGAAAGCCATCTTGACTTATCAAACTCAGCTGCTACACCTAAAATTTCGAATTTTGCATTTTTCAAGCTCAACTCTTGATGTAATTTTACTAAAGCAGGAATTTCTTGCTTACATAATTCGCACCAAGAAGCCCAAAATTTAACCAAGACATAAGAGCCTCTCAAAGAAGATAGCCTTCTCTCTATACCAGCACTATCTTTACTAATGATTTCAGGAGCTAATCGACCTTGCTGAACCAATTCCAACACTTTCATTTGGGATTTTATCTTCACAGAGTATGGATGGAATCGCAAACTCAAATCCATTAAATTATATAGATGATTTAGTTCTTCAAAATTTCCTATGTGGTAACGATAATTTAAAATCAAATATGGGTTAAGAGGAGAGTTAGGTTCACTTTGTATAAAAGCATCAATCATTTCTAATTCTTGTTGACTATTTTTCGCTAGGCTCAATCTAGTTTCAAACTCTCGCAACTGCACATTCATCCTGGCATCAATAATTTTAAGCTCTTTGGGATTATCAAGGTCTCCTTCAATGAAGATTTTATCTGTACTAATATAAAATGGCAGCGTTGGTTGATTATTCGTCCCTATAAAATACATTTCGGCATGATTAAACTCACCATCAAATCGAAACTGTCCATCTTCTATCTTTTTAGCCCCTATTCTTTCATAGGTATATCCTAAGTAATTCCCTGCCTTAAATAGATAAATACTATCAGACTGATAATTTAAAAGGTCTCCTTTTATATGATAAAAATAGGTCTTGGTGTTGTTATCTAAATGACAACCAAAAAAAACAATGACCACAAAAGTAAGCACTAGCAGAAAATGTTTTTTAAGCCTCATATTCATATTGTTTATTATAGAAACAAATCGATATCTATTCATTATTAAGCTTCAAAGATAAAACTAATTAAATAATTAATACCAAAATCACATGAACCAGAAGAGAAATTTCAAAGTAGACCTAACTGTCTCTTTTCATTAAGTTATCTGCCACAGAAACAAGAACCATTTCTTTATCTTTTGGAAGATGGATAGCATGGAGTTGCAACATGGCTTTAGAATAGAACTCCTCCATTAATTGACGTGTTAATTGGCTGATTTCATATTTATTAAAAAGGTTTAATACCTCTGTCACTTTTTCATCATTACCCTCATCCTGTATCGTATACAACTCCACTAACCTTTTTTTATCAATTTCATCAGCCAGTTCCAAAGCTTTTAAATAAAGATAGGTTTTCTTATTGGTTCTAATATCACCACCAGTTTGCTTTCCAAAAACAGAAGTATCACCAAAAGCATCCAACAAATCATCTTGCAACTGAAAAGCCATACCAATATTTTCACCAAAATTATAGGTCAACTTACATTGATCAGCACTGGCGCGAGCAATAATCGCTCCGACATGCATACTTCCACCAATCAGAACAGCGGTCTTTAACTTAATCATCTCCAGATATTCTTCAATACTTACATGCTCGGCTGTCTCAAAATTCATATCGTATTGCTGGCCTTCACATACCTCTTTTCCAACCTTATTAAACACTGTAAAAAGGTCAAACAACAAATCCTTGGGAGAGCTAAGCAAATAATCATATGCTAGCACCATCATGGTATCACCACTCAAAATAGCCCGATTAGCGTCCCATTTTTTGTATACGGTAGGCTCTCCTCGTCTTATTGGGGCCTTGTCCATAATATCATCATGCAATAAAGTGAAATTATGAAACGTCTCCAAACCTAAAGCCGCATTAACAGACTCCTCTATTTTTCCACCGAAAATATCGCAAGTCATAATCGTTAAAGTAGGACGCAACCTCTTACCTCCCAAACTCATAGTATAAGTAATGGGTTCGTATAATTCGACAGGAGCATGATCAAATTTCTGCTCAGCAATCTTTAGTTTAATAATCTCTTGGTAATCTTGAATTGTCAACATAAATCTATTTTAGTGCTGCAAATTTAAAAATTCAAGTGAAAGCAAAAAGAAATCTTTTCAAACTCAGATAATTATTCAAAAAAAGAATTCCTCAGAAAGCTTTAAAGATGTCAAAATAAATCGTATTTTTGCACCGCTTTTTAAATGGAGAAAATAGTCTTTTCATCAATTAAACAGCACCCTCCCTCTTTGGAGAGAGTTTAAACGCTTGAATTTTAAGCATTTAAAAGCATTAGATGGACAGATGGAGGGGACAGCAGTCCCCTTTTGTTATAATCTGTTTAAAGAAAAATATGATAGGAAAAAAGAAAATAGAGGCATTAATTGAAGAAGGATTATCAGGAACAGATCGTTTTTTGGTAGAACTCAACATCAATGAAGCCAATCATATAGAGGTTTTTATTGATAGCGACACAAGGGTAGGAATTGATCATTGCGTGGAGTTGAGTCGTCAAATAGAGTCTAATTTGGATCGAGAAGAAGAAGATTTTTTTCTGAATGTATCTTCAGCAGGCTTAGATCTTCCTCTTCGCAAAAAACGTCAATACTTGAAACATGTGGGCCAACTTTTAAAAATAAAATTAACTGACGGCTCACAGATATTGATACGTGTAGAAGAAGTGAAAGAAGATGGTATATTAGGGACTCCATTGAAGAAAAACCCTAATGCAAAAAAAGGTTCAAGAAAACCTTATCACGAAGAAGAACCTTTAATAATAGAGTTTAACTCTATTCAAGAATCAAAAATAGAAGTTGTTTTTTAATCTATATACAAAATGGCAAATCAAGAAGGAAAAATGAGTTTAATCTCTACCTTTCAGGAATTTAAGGAATTTAAGAATATCGATCGAGAAACCATGATGCGTATCTTGGAAGATGTTTTCAGACACATGCTTATCAAGCGATTTGGTACCGATGAAAATTTTGATATCATTGTTAATATTGACAAGGGAGACCTTGAAATTTGGCGAAACCGTGATATCGTTGAGGATGGTGAAGTTGAAGATGACAATCTTGAGATCTCATATTCCGATGCAATCAAGATAGAACCAGATTACGAAGTAGGTGAAGAAGTATCCGAGCCTATGTTTATGGAAAATTTTGGTCGTCGTGAAATTTTGACCATTCGTCAAAACTTAGCTACCAAAATTCAAGAACTTGAAAAAGACAATGTCTACAAAAAATACTCTGAAAAAATTGGAGAAATCATCAGTGGTGAAGTTTATCAGGTCTGGAAAAGAGAAGTCCTCATCCTTGATGATGAATATTATGAGTTGATTCTACCAAAATCAGAACAAATCCCTAGTGATTATTATAGAAAAGGGGATGTCATACGTGCGGTTGTGAGTAAAGTTGACTTAAAAAACAATACTCCCGTGATTATTCTTTCTCGTACATCTCCAGTATTCTTAGAGCGTTTATTTGAACAAGAAGTACCAGAGGTTTATGATGGTCTTATTACCATTAAAAATATTGTTCGTGTTCCTGGAGAAAGAGCCAAGATATCAGTTGAAAGTTATGATGACAGAATAGATCCTGTTGGAGCTTGTGTCGGTATGAAAGGGAGTAGAATTCACGGAATTGTTAGAGAATTAAAAAATGAAAATATAGACGTGATTAATTATACAAACAATACAAGCTTGTATATTCAGCGTGCTTTAAGCCCTGCGAAAATCACATCCATAAATATAGACGAGGAGAACAATAAAGCAGATGTGTTCTTAAAACCAGATCAAGTATCACTTGCTATTGGTAAAGGTGGTTTCAATATTAAACTTGCTGGTCGCCTTACAGGATACGAAATTGATGTTTATCGTGATACAGACACCGATTTAGAGGATGTTGCATTAACAGAATTCAGTGATGAAATCGATGAATGGATTATCAAAGAATTGGTATCTATAGGGTGCGATACTGCTAAATCAGTTTTAGCTATTCCAGCTGAAGAGTTAGTTAACAGAACCGACTTAGAAGAAGAAACCATAAATGAAGTAGTACGTATATTAAGATTAGAATTTGATTAAGTCTTTTATTGAATAGTATATTTGATAAAAAAAAGATAAAAAGAGAGAATAACAGATTAAGGATAATATGGCAAAAAGCAATAAACCTATGAGGTTGACAAAAGCTGCAAGAGAATTCAATGTAGGTGTAAACACTATCACAGATTTTCTCAATAAAAAAGGCTTTAAAGACGACTTCAGTCCAAACAGTAAATTAACTCCTGATATGGTATCTTTGTTGGTGGCAGAGTATCAATCGGAAAAGGATGTTAAAGAAAAAGCTCACGAGAGAGTCCTTGCTACCGATCGTACTCCTGTTTCTTTAAACCAAACAGAAGTTGAAGAAGTAGAAGTAGAGGAAGAATCTTCTGGTAATGATTTCATTATTCATGATAATTCATTAAAAGGATCCTCTACAAAGAGTACTCCAAGCCCAAAGAAAAATACTCCCGAGGAGATTGTTGAGCCAATACCAACTAAACAAGAAGAAGCTCCAAAGGCAAAACCTGTTGTGGCTGAGGAAATTCCCGTAGTGGAAACTCCAAAAGTAGAGGAAAATCCTGCTCCTGTTATTGAAACTCCAGTTGTTGAAAAGGTAAAAGAAGAGCCAGTTCAACAAGTAAAAGAAAAAACCGTACCACCAAAAGCGGAAGAAATAAAAGAAAGTACTACTCCTGTTGAGGATAAAGCTCCGAAAGCCATAAGCCCAAAAGCCGACGTGCCTATTATAAAAGAAGAAAAACCTGTAGTGGCTGAGAAAACAGTTCTGAATGAACCAAAACCAACTCCTGTAGAATCAGATCAAGGCGGACATCATCCTAAGGTTGTCGACAAAATTGATTTGGACAATACCAATTGGTCTACTAGACCAAAACCAAAGTCAAAAGAAGAAAAACGTCAAGAAAAGGCAAACAAAGGTGAACAGAGAAAGCAGTCCACTGAAAAGGCTATTGCACATAGCAAAGCCATTAAAGCCAAAGAAGACGAAGCCAAAGCTGTTGAAGCAGAAAAAGTGAAGGCTCAAGCCTCAGCCAAACCTGAGGCGCCAGAGATTGAAACTATTAGAGCTAAAGCTGAGAAACTTACAGGCCCAAAAGTATTACGAACCATCGTATTAGAGCCTAAAAGAGAAAAGAAAAAGCTACCTGAAGCATCTTCTTCAGATTCTAAAAATAGAAAGAAGAAAAAGCGTACCAGAATCAAAAAGCCTGTTGATCCAAATTCAACTACAGCTAAACAAGGTACTGGTGCTGGAAACAGACCTGGACAAGCTGGTCAAGGTGGTGGACAAGGTCAAAAACCTGGAGATCGCAATGCTCAGAGTAACCGTAGAAAAGGTAAGAAACCAAATACAAGAACTCCTCTTGTTAAAAAGGTAGAACCTACAGAAGAAGAAATCCGCAAACAAATAAAAGATACTTTAGCACGTTTAGCACCAGCTGGGAAATCTAAAGCTTCAAAGCATAGAAGAAATAAGAGAGACCACGTTCATAAGCTTGCAGAAGAAGAAATGCAGAAGGAAATTGAAGAACTAAAAGTAATTAAAGTTGCTGAGTACGTTACTGCCAATGACCTTTCTAATATGATTGATGTTCCTGTTACCAAGATTATTGCTACCTGTATGGGTATTGGTCTTTTCGTTTCCATCAATCAACGTTTAGATGCAGAGACTCTTTTATTAGTTGCCGAAGAATTTGGTTTTCAAGTAGAATTCGTGGGTGTTGAAGCCAGTGAATCTATTAAAACAGATGAAGAAGACTTTAGTGAAGATGATTTAGAAGATAGAGCTCCAATTGTAACTGTAATGGGCCACGTTGACCATGGTAAAACAAAATTATTGGATTACGTTCGTTCTGCTAACGTTGTAGCAGGTGAAGCTGGAGGTATTACTCAGCACATTGGTGCTTACGAAGTTATTACAAAAGATGGCAGAAGTGTTACTTTCCTTGATACACCTGGTCACGAAGCTTTTACAGCGATGCGTGCTCGTGGTGCTAAAGTTACCGATATTGCAATTATCGTAATTGCTGCTGATGACCGTGTGATGCCTCAAACCAAAGAAGCCATCAACCACGCTCAAGCTGCTGGAATTCCAATCGTTTTTGCCATCAATAAAATGGATAAGCCTGGCGCCAATGCTGACCAAGTGAAAAATGAATTATCACAGATGAATATCTTAGTAGAAGACTGGGGAGGTAAATTCCAAAGTCAAGAGATATCAGCCTTAAAAGGTGATGGTGTTGAAGACTTACTAGAAAAAGTATTATTAGAAGCTGACATGCTAGAATTAAAAGCTACTCCTAAACGTAAAGCCGTAGGTAGTGTAATTGAAGCATCTCTAGATAAAGGTCGTGGATATGTGACCAAAATCTTGGTTCAAGATGGTACCCTTCGCGTTGGAGACATGGTACTCGCCGGAAGTAGTTATGGTAAAGTAAAAGCTATGTTTAATGAATACAATCAAAACATTAAAGAAGCTGGACCTGCAACACCAGTATTGATGCTTGGTTTAAACAATGCACCTCAGGCTGGTGACAATATTATCGTATTAGCTGATGAGCGTGAAGTTAAAGTAATTGCTACTAAACGTGAGCAATTACAAAGAGAACAAAGTATCCGTACTCAGAAACATATTACCTTGGATGAAATTGGTCGTAGATTGGCCATTGGTGATTTCAAAGAATTGAATGTTATTGTTAAGGCCGATGTGGATGGTTCAGTGGAAGCACTTTCCGATTCATTAATCAAGCTTTCTACAAGCGAAGTTCAATTGAATGTGATTCATAAGTCTGTTGGACAAATTAGCGAATCTGATGTATTATTAGCTTCTGCTTCTGATGCGATTATCGTTGGTTTCCAAGTTAGACCTAACATGCAAGCTCGTAAGTTAGCAGATACTGAAGGCATTCAAATTAAACAATACTCTATTATCTACCAAGCTATCGAAGAGCTTAAATTAGCTCTAGAAGGTATGCTTGCTCCACAAGAGGAAGAAAAGATAGTAGCCAACGTAGAAGTACGAGAAGTATTTGTTATTACGAAAGTAGGAACTATTGCTGGTTGTAAAGTATTAGATGGTAAAATCACCAGAAATACCCCAATTAGACTCATCCGAGATGGTGTGGTTATCTATACAGGAAAACTAGGCTCATTGAAACGTTTCAAAGATGATGTAAAAGAAGTAGTTAGTGGCTACGAATGCGGATTGAATATTGAGAAATTCAATGATATCAAAGTAGGTGATATTGTTGAAGGATATGAAATTGTTCAAACTGCTAGGACACTCTAATCTATTTATATAGGAATAGAAAGAGCTTATTCAAATTGAATAAGCTCTTTTTTTGTGCCAGTAAATATACTATTTACAAGTTGGAAATCCATTGATACCATAACGTTCTCATTAAACTTTTAAAGGATTACCACGGATCAACGTGTTTTTCTGGGGGATGGACAATCTAGTCATTTTTTTCTCTTGTTAATTTAGGAAGCTATTATTAATAAATATATTACTCAAATGGTTCATTTAATCTGAAAAAGCATGATAATATATTTCTCTTCAACACTTTTTGGAAAAGTGTTACAAAACCTC
>NZ_JABKBZ010000008.1:0-104876 GCF_013166635.1 Lentimicrobium sp. S6
TGCGGAATCTTTCAATGCTAAAATAAAGCTTTTTAGATCTAACCTCAGAGGCGTTACGGATGTATCGTTTTTCCTCTTTAGATTATCAAAGCTTTTTTCGTAGTCCCCATAAAAATTAACTTGACCCAAAAGATTCAGTAAAATGATTAGGTTAAAAATTTGATATTCTATTATCATTTGATTTTTGAAACTGAAATCTGATTTTTTTTCTCCTCATGGGTAGGAACGATGCTATTCGCACGGATGAACGTAGTGATAATCATAGCATCGTCATTAACCGAAGCGTAAGATGAATGGGCAAAACAAAAAATCATTTATAATGGGCAACTACAGTAAATTTACATTGGACTGATTAGTAACAATAGTTTCAACCCATTAATAATTCAAAATAGAAACTAGCCCCTTTTTGAGGTTCTGATTTTATTTTAATTTCGCTCCCCATTAGATTTGCATAGGCTTGTGCTATACAAAGTCCTAAACCGGTACCTTCTCTAGCTTCGCTATCTTCAATATCTGCTTGAATAAACCTTTCGAAAATGGCTTTTTGTCTTTTTAATGGTATTCCAATTCCGCTGTCATTTATATAGAAATGAATTTGATTATTCTTTTGGGAGCATCCCATTTCTATCCACCCTTGGTCAGTATATTTTATGGAATTCATTAACAAGTTACTTAAAATAGTGATTAGTTTCTCTCTATCTGAAGTGACAAAGAGTTGGTTTTGGGGAGGAGTATACTTGAATTTTAAATTTTTTTGTGCTATTTTATCATTAAAAGAAAGATAAAGTTGGTTGAATACCTCATTTATATTGAATTTACTAGGGTATAATTTGAGTTGATTAGATTCTATTTGTGAGACAGTAATGATATTATTAAGCGTACTTAGCATTCTTTTACTGCTTCTTAATATCACAGAAAGAAAGGTGTTTTTTTCTTTGTCATCAAGATTTTTATCCTTGAGTAATTCTGCAAAACCTACAATCCCATTCATAGGTGTTCGAATCTCATGGCTAATATTTGCAAGGAATGCAGATTTAAGTCTGTCGTTTTCTTCAGCTTTTTCTTTGGCTTTGATCAATTCTTCCTCATAAATAACCCTATCCTTAAAATCTCTTAATACTGCTACAAGAGCATCTTGATTATCCCAAATGGTTTTGTTTATTGAAATTTGGAGAGATATTTTTTTATTAGTTTTGACTTGACTTCCTCTCCATTCAATTATTTGAGGCTGTCCGTTTAATGCTTTTCCCCATGTTTTATTTAAGGGTTCGGTTAAGTTATCCGAAGGGATATGTAGTAAATTCACCGATTTAATGTCGCCATCATCAATATTTAAAAGCTTCTGGGCGGGTTTATTTATCGAAAGTATTTTCCCATTGAGTTTGTGAATGATTATACCATCAATTGTGTTTTGAAAAATAGTTTCGAGGTTTTTCTTTGCAGATTCCAGTTCCTCTAACTTTTGCTGTAATTCAGGATAATAACTTTTCTTAAAAGAGTCTTCCCCTAATCCAATAATCTTTTTCCTATTTTCTTCCCAAGAGTTTGGCATATTACATGGCTTCTTTTAATATTTGATTGAAATCATCTTGAACTGGAGACCTTGGGTTAGTTGCATTGCATGGATCCAATATTGCTTTTGAGGAAAGGACCGGAATGATGTCTACACTCACTCCTTTATCCTTGAGCTTTGAATCAATACCAAGTTTATGGTTTAAACTAAAAATCTCTTTGATAAGTTGAGTTTTGCATTCTTTGGTATTTAATCCATGATTATTAATTCCCATTAAAGATGCAATATCTTTATATTTATGCTCTGAGTACGAGAAATTATAATCGATTATATGAGGTAATAAAATGGCATTGCATTCACCATGGGGTAAATCTAAATATCCACCTAAGCTATGGGCTAAAGAATGCAAACTTCCCAAACTTGCATTTGAAAATGCTAGACCAGCATACATACTGGCTAACATGATTTTTCCTCGAGCTTGAATATTATGGGGTTCATTAATACTTAATTCAATATTAGCAGCAATCAGGCTGATGCCTTCTCTGGCATAAAGGTCAGTAAAAGCTGAACTGGCATTGCTCACGTAAGCTTCAATGGCATGAGTGAGGGCATCTATGCCGGTACATGCAGTGAGGAAATGATCCATACTCGTTAGAACTATAGGGTCAATTAATGCCACATCCGGTACAATTGCTTTGCTGATGATAGCCATTTTATACTTTTCTGTAGTATTATTGATAATTGTAAATTGAGAAACGTCGGCAGAGCTTCCTCCTGTAGTTGGGATGCAGATTAATGGAGGAATTGAGTTGTATATTCTGTCCACACCTTCAAAAGCATTAATATTCTTATTATTGGTGGTCACAATGCCAATAGCTTTGGCACAATCCATTACACTGCCACCGCCCAGAGCTAATATAAGATTACAATTGTTTTCTAGATAAAGATCCTTTCCTTCTGCTACTTCATAATCTCTTGGATTTGGAGATACTCTGGAAAAAACAATGAAATGAATATGTTGATTCTTCAAAGAAGTAGTTGTTTCTTCAAACCATGGAGTAGATAATAAACCTGCATCGGTGACTAGAAGGACTTTTTTGGCACCATGCTTCAGGCAGTAGTTAGCTGCAAGTTTTCTAGCATCTATGCCAAATATATATTCAGGAGCGACAAATTTTCGTAGCTCTAATTCAATATGATTTTGATTTTTCATTTTTCCCCTAAAAAGAAATACTTATGAATAAAGGTAAGGAATTTTTTTACTTAAATTAAGTGTTTTTTTAGTTCTAATAAAAAATGCATGATTAATCTCTAATTAATTCAATATATAGAGCAATATATAGGCTTTGTTTCGTATTAAAATATATTTTTGTGCAAACATTTATCATAAACTTACACAAATGAATAATTATACTGAAATTAATCAGAAATTGGCTTTTATCTTTCTATTTCTAATTACATTCTTTTTAGGGAATAACCTGAAGGCACAAGATGAAACCATAGGCCTTCTGCATTTTGATGAAAATGCTTCTGAAGGTTATATTTTAATTACACCCAAGAAGAATACATCTTCCTATTTAATAAATAATTGTGGTGAATTAATAAATGAATGGATATTTTCAGAAACCCCAGGAGCAACTTGTTATTTATTAGAAAATGGCAATCTGTTAAGAGCAGGAAAGGATTCATTGGAAATTAGAGATTGGGAGAGTAATTTAGTTTGGTCCTATCCAACCACTGCTAATGGGATTAACCAACATCATGATATAGAGCCATTGCCAAATGGTAATATCTTATGCGTAG
This sequence comes from Lentimicrobium sp. S6, assembly GCF_013166635.1. Taxonomy (NCBI): domain Bacteria; kingdom Pseudomonadati; phylum Bacteroidota; class Bacteroidia; order Bacteroidales; family Lentimicrobiaceae; genus Lentimicrobium; species Lentimicrobium sp. S6. The sequence continues at coordinate 3,317 of NZ_JABKBZ010000008.1, forward strand.
CCGGTGTGAATTTTACAAAAGATGAAATTGTAGCTCTTGGTAGGGATCCTGAAAATACTTCAGATTCATTTAGGATGGATAGAATTGTTGAATTAGAGCCTGTTGGTTCACATGAGGCCAATTTGGTTTGGGAATGGAGATTCCAAGACCATCTAGTTCAAGAGTTTGATGAGACAAAACCAAATTATGGATTAGTGATTGAACATCCTGGATTAGTTGACTTGAATTATATTAATAGTAATCAAGCAGACTTTACTCATGTAAATGCTATTGATTATAATGATGAACTTGATCAGATTATTATATCACCACGTCATTTAAATGAAATTTTGATCATCGATCATAGTACCACTACTGAAGAAGCAGCTGGTCATACTGGTGGTAACTCAGGAATAGGTGGAGACTTGATGTGGCGATGGGGAAATCCAGCGGGCTATCAACAAGGAACAGAAGCTGATCAGAAATTGTTTCTACAGCATGACAGCAAATGGGTTGAAGATGGATACCTTGATGAAGGAAAAATTTCGGTGTTTAATAATGGAGGTGATCAAAGTGGTTTATTTAGTTATGTTCATCTTTTAGTTCCTACATTTACTGATGGTGCTTATGTAAAAGAATCAAATGTCTTTCTTCCTGTGGATTATGATTGGTCTTGGAATGGAATTATCTTAGGAGATACTGTTCAGGAACCAAGTCAGTCTGGGGTGATGTGTTTACCAAATGGGAATGTTATAATATGTGAATCCTCAAAAGGACAATTGACAGAGATAACTAAATCTGGAGAGCATTTGATGACTTATGTTAATCCTTCTGGATCTGAAATTTACAACCAATTTGATGTAATTGAAAATAAGGATAACTTAATATTTAGAGCAGAGAAGTATCCTACAGATCATCCAGCATTTGAAGGAAGAGATATGAGCCCAATTGGAATCATAGAGGATGTAAATGCAAACTCAGATTTGTGTACAACTCTACAATCTAGTCAAGAACTTAAGAACGATTATACTGAAATTGTGAATCCTGTGATAGGGAATCGTCTTCAATTTGTGAAGCAAGTATTAAATACACATGTTCTTATTACTGATATTAATGGGAGAGTAGTTTTTGAAAAAGAAAATTTTAGTGGCAATAGCTTGATGATAAATCTATTGCCATCTCTTTATCTTCTTGAACTGAAAAAGGGTAACGAAAGAGAAATATTGAAGTTAATTATTCAATAACCTTTCTTAATCCAAGTCTTTGTAAAACATAAATCTATCTAATAATTCTCCAATAGAAAAGGATATAAATATAGTCCAGAATGGAGTTCCTAAGAAAAGGAAGATAATTGCTAAATCTATCATCCCCCAGCGTACTAATATTAGCGTATTTAGTTTTTGAGGAGGCTTATTAGATAGCATAGGGTATAATTGGATACCTATTCTAATTAAGATAAGTGCCAATAGAAGCCAATAGAAGTGTAGGAGCAAAAGCAGTAAAGAAGTTGTGATAAATATGCTTTGTCCAGAATGAAATGGGATTTTCCACTTTTCTTGCACTGGTTGATAAAGCATATCTATGGATAGTAAAGTCAAGGCTCCTGGAATGAGAACTACAAAATAGTTTAAATCGAAAAAGAAGAAATTTATAGTTAAAGCTACAAAATAGATGGCAAAGAAGAAGATTTCTCTGCTGAGCCATGATTGCTTGATATTTAATATAGCACGCCACATCCTTAGCTTTTTACCCAGATGTAAACTGCTTAAAGTTGCACCAATAATGGCTACAATCATCATGCTCCATTTTAACCAATCAGGGGATTGCATTCCAACCCCTACTGCTGTGAATGCTACTAAAACCGACACGATAAAGGTAAAAACCAGTAGCGGCCATTCTTCTTTTGCATGGACTCGTTTTACTATTTTTCCCTCAACTACTAAATCTTCTTTTTCAAAGAGGCTCATGTCCATTTCCGGGCCCTCCTCGTTTTCTAATTCTTTTATTTGAATAGAAGGATATGGGTTTTTAGCAACTGAAATACTAGGTAGAATCTTCTTTTTATCTATTTCTTCAAAGGAAAAGTCTAATGCATTGGTTGGACAAGAAGTGGCACAAGCAGGAGCCTGATTATCCAATAATCGGCTTTCACAAAAATGGCATTTTTCGACAATTCCAATTTGAGAATTGAATTTAGGCGCATTATAAGGACATTGCCAAATACAATATTGGCAACCAATACAATGTTCTGGTTTATGAATTATGCCACCAGTTAAGAGGCTTTTTGTATAGGCTAAGGCTGGGCAGTTTCTCATGCAATGTGCATCTTCGCAATGATTACATGCCAAGGATATGTGAAATAAAGGAATCTTAGGTAGTTTTGCTTCATTCTCTGTGATGATATTTCGCCATTGTTGCTTGGATTGAAATCCATTTTCATTCATGCAGCCAATCACACAAGCTTGACAGCCAACACATCGGTTTTTATCGAATATGAAATAATTGCTGTTCATATCTTTTCCACCTCCACCATATTATCATGAAAAGCAGTACCGTGGCCCATATCTGTTTCTCTACCTTTTGAAAGTAGGTTAGGACTTCCGCCTTCGCTATTCCAATATCCATTGACCATGACCACATTCCCAGGTCTTAGACTGTGATCGAATCGAATTTTTATAATGACTTCTCCACGTAGATTCCATACTTTGACCTGTTCATCTTGTTTTATTCCTCTTGCTCGGGCATCTTTTGGGCTCATCACCAAAATAGGCTCAGGATCTAATACATTAATACTTTCCAAATTGCCAAATTGTGAATGAATTCTGTTTTTAGTATTGGGACTCATCAGGCTTAAAGGAAATTGGTGATTTGCTTTTTTCTGGCCTTCCTCTAATCTTTCATAAGTAGGTAAATGAGGAACTTCCCATTTATTAAAAGCTTGTTGTGAAAATAGTTCTATTTTTCCTGATGGCGTATTGAATTTCATATCCTCGAAAGCAATTTCTTCTAATCCTGGGGCTAATACTGGACCTTCTTTAAGTTTCTCAAATGTCAATTCATCAAAAGCTTCTAATTCTTTGTTCAAATATTTTTCAATGGCTTCATCATTAGGTTCAGGGAAATGTTTTTTGATGTCCTCCTCAGAAAAACCTAACTTTTGAGCCAAGAGATAATAGATTTCTGTTTCTGGTTTTACTTCACCAGCAGGCTCCATTACCTTTTGTTTTAATTGAACGTATGGATTCCAATAGGAACCAATAATATCGCTTTGTTCAAACATATTTTTGGCAGGGAGGATGAGGTCGGCTTCCAATGCAGTATCAGTTAAAAATTGTTCCACAACTACCACAAAATCCAGGTTTTTAAATGCAGCAATAGTTTTATTGGAATCTGGGTTTTGTGTAATTGGATTTCCTCTCTCTACCCAAGCCATTTTTAATTCTGGATTCTTTTGTTCCATCATCTTTTCGCCTAAAAGAGCCGTTGGAATGCTTCTCCTAAAGGGTTGGTCAGCTTCAGAGGGAAAATAGTTGACAGGTTCTTTCACTTTGTCAAACACATAGGATTGTAAATTGGCATAATGCCAACAAGCACCTTTTTTACCAATATTTCCTGTGATGATGGATAAAGCCAAAATACAACGGGTGCTTTGTCCGCCATTGGTATAACGCTGCATTCCATAGCCAGGGACTAAAGTCATGGGTTGAATGTTTCCCATCAGATCGGCCAGCTTTTCGATGAGATAAATGGGGATGCCACATTCTTGGCTAGCTTGTTCCAAATTAATTTCTTCTAGGCTTTTCATAAACTCAGGGAAGCCTAAGGTCTGTTTTTCTATAAAATCAATATCATGATTTCCCCTTGCAATGATTATTTTTGCTACTGCTAAAGCAAGAATCCCATCAGTTCCAGGAATGGGTTGAAGTAATAAATCAGCCCGTTCAGAAGAAGGCGTTCGGCGAGGGTCTATAACAATTAGTTTGGCTCCTTTCCTTTGCGCTTTTTCTATGGGTAACATTTGGTGTATATTACTTTCGGCTGGATTTTTGCCCCAAAGTACAATGAGTTTAGCATTTTCTATATCCCAAGGCGCATTATGTTTATTTTCGCCTAAAGTTAATCGAGAAGCTTCTAATCCTGCTGGCCAACATAAGTTTCCATAAACTGTGGTTGTCCCTCCAAATAATCTCCAAAAATCACTACTTACAGCATTTAGCATACCAGACATTCCGCTTGCTGCATAGAACAAGATGGAATGACTACCATAATTAGCTTTATAATGATTTAATTTTTCTACTATTTTGTCAAGAGCTTCTTCCCACGAAATCCGAGTAAATGTACCATCTTTCTTACGAAGAGGGTAGAGGATTCTATCTTTAGAATGGGCTCTTTCTTTATAGGCCAAACCTTTTAAACAAGGACCTTCGGAAGTTGCTAAGTTGAGTATTTGAGGATCTATACTAAATATGGTTTGATCTTCGATCTTTACAATGAAAGAGCAAGTGCTATAGCAGTTTCGTGGACAAGCTGTATGAAAGGTTTTTATCATCAATTGTACTTCTCAAAAATATTTCGATATAAATATAGAAATTATTCTGCGGACAGTGATTAGAAAATAATTACAGAGGGAATAATATGTATCGCTTGAAAATAAGCAATTAGAGAGCAAGTTAACCTAAAGGATGATTTACGCAAAATGATCTTTATCCATTTCAAAATCTTCTACTTCGCCATGTTTATCTTCGAATTGGTCTTTTTTAGCATCTTTCAGGTAACCATCGTCATCATAATCATCGTCATCGAGAATCATTTGGATGGCTTTTCTAACTGACATGCGTACCATATAGTATTTATCGTCGCCTTCAAATGGCAGAGCGCTTACCGTTTCGTTATGTCGATTTTTAAATTCGATTAAATAATCGCTAAAACCTTCTGGATAAGTTAGTTTTATTTTTTCCTGAACATCGGTAGGCAATTTTTCAAAATCTGTAATCACTTTTAATTTGCTCTGACTCATAACTCTATTTTAAAGATGGTTGTAATAGTATTTACCTTTCTTATACAATTGATGCTGTAAGGCCTTGGACAAAAATAATAGATTATGCTAGGCTTTAGCAAATGAAAGGAGATTTTTTTTAATAATTTTTAATATTCAGTATATGAGATAGATAGAGTGTTTTTTCAATTGGTATAAGATAGGAATTTTAAGGAGGGATAGGTAGATCATGCAATCGTAAGAGGCTTAATTTGTCCCAATATCCCCTTTGGAATTTTATTTTTTCATTTGCAATATGGAAGAATCCACAACCTCTTAAACCAAGAGGATCTTTCCATTCCAAAATAGCCCATTCACCATCTTCAAATATATTCTCGACAATACAAGTCATATCGGTAGCAGAAAATCCCTCTTTAAACATGTTTTCTATAGCTTTTTGTCCAACAATTGGTTCTTGATTAACTTGATGGTTGATGGCATTAGGGGTGTAGAGGTTAGTTATTTCTTTATAGTCTCCTGTGTTAAATATATCTACCCAATGTTGTACTATTTGCTTAGGTGTTTTCATAGGAAATGATTTAAAATATGTAAAGAATTTATGAATTTCCTGTGATATTCTTTATTACAAGGACCATTGTTATGTGATGAACATTTCTTTTTTTAGTATCTTTAAGCGATAAGGATTTAATAATCAACAATTAAGTGGATGAGAGTGCTGCTGACAGGGGTAACTGGTTATGTTGGGAAGAGGCTATTGGTAGTACTTATCGATATGGGTTTTGATGTTGTTTGTGCGGTCCGGGATAAGCGTCGTTTAAAAGTAAGTGTCAATATTTTGAATAAGATTGAAATTGTTGAAGTTGATTTCCTGAATAATGAATCCTTGAAATCAATACCATCCAATATAGATGCAGCTTATTATTTAATACATTCTATGGCATCATCTACAAAGAAATTCTCTGAATTAGAGTCAGCGTGTGCACGGAATTTTAAAGATTATATGAATGAGATTCAAGTGAAGCAAGTGATTTATCTAAGTGGACTAATCACCAAGCAGGAAGATACGTCAGAGCATTTAGCTTCACGCAAAAATGTAGAAGATATTTTACTATCAGGGAATTATAAATCAACAGTTCTACGTGCTGGTATTATTGTAGGTTCTGGAAGTGCATCTTTTGAAATTATCCGAGATATTGTGGAGAAATTACCTATTATGGTTACTCCTAAATGGGTTTTGACGAAATCACAACCTATCGCTATTCGTGATATCGTTACTTATCTTTCCAGAGTTCTTTTTAATGAGGCTTGTATGAATCATAGCTATGATATTGGGGGTCCTGAGGTACTTACCTATAAAGATATGTTGCTACAATATGCAGATGCAAGAGGCTTGGACCGGAGAATAATTACGCTACCGATAATGACACCTAAAGTTTCTTCGTTTTGGTTATATTTCATTACATCAACATCTTACCGTTTGGCCACTAACTTGGTCCAAAGCATGAAATATGAAGTGGTTTGTCAGAATACAGAATTAGAAAAATTATTGTCTATTAAGCCCATTAGTTATCGAAAAGCCATTGAATATGCTTTTTTAAATATTAAACAAAACATGGTCACTTCCAGTTGGAAAGATTCTATACATGATGAACAATTGAGCCATAAGCTTTCAGAATTTATTGAAGTTCCTGCCTATGGTTGCTATGTTGATAGAAAATCGATTAAAGTTGAACAAATAGAGGAGGTCATGAATAATATTTGGTCGATAGGAGGAGAGAAAGGTTGGTATTATGCCACTTGGCTTTGGGAGCTACGAGGCCATTTTGATAAGTTATTGGGCGGTGTGGGTTTAGGAAGAGGCAGAAAGCATCCCACTCAGGTTTTTCAAGGTGAATCTATTGATTTTTGGAGAGTTCTAGTTAGCAATAGAGAAGAAAGAAGACTTTTGTTATACGCAGAAATGAAGCTACCAGGGGAGGCCTGGATGGAGTTTAAAATAGATAAGGATGATATTTTACATCAGGTAGCTACTTTTAGGCCCAAAGGGGTTCTAGGTAGAGCTTATTGGGGAATGACAATGCCCTTTCATTTTTTCATATTTAATGGAATGATTCGTAATATTGCTAAAGTTGGGTAGTATTTCTACGATTAATTTTTGTAAAAAAAAGAGGACTGCTATATAAGCAGTCCTCAATAAAAACTCTCATCTATTCTAACTCACTCTATTAATCTATTTGTTTCTTAACAAATTTATAGCCACCTGAAGTTGCTCCCCAAACCTGTTCTTTCTTATTGTTCCAACCTTGGTCCCAACTATATAATAATTCTGGACTGATCTCCACAATACTAGTAGCATAGTTTGCTTCTCCCCATGAATTTTTACATGCCCCTTCTTCTGTACTTCCAGCAAAAACTCCATCTTTATATATTAAGGTTAATGCGCATCCTTCTAAAGCTGTTAGGCTATCCGATGTGATCTCATTGAATATCTCTGTGTTTAAATGACCTCCAATATATTTTTTTGGATTTGGCATGGTCATTATGCTTGATGTGAAAGTGGTATCATCTATTTTTTGCAAATGATAAACTCTTTGACGATAAGGTTTACCTGGTGTCCAAGCAGCCGTTTGTTCAACATATAGCCAAGCACCATCTTTGTTTTGAGGCCAAATTTGTTTCATATCTAGAGTAATATGAAGGAAATTGGTGTCAGCTTCTGATTGTGCTAATGAAGAATAAGCGCCTTCCATATAGCTGACTAATTTGGGTAGATCGGCTGTTTCTTTTTGAGCTTGAACTTGAAAAGCTGATAAAAAGATTAAAATAGCTAAGGCTAGTTGTGAAAATTTCATATTCGTTTTTAGTTTTGTAATAATAATTTTGTATTCATCTAGAAATGATGGTCAAATATAGATTGTTTGCCTCAGTTACTAGATGTTAATGAATAAGAAATAGTGATATACTTAATTGTAGTTCCTATATAACCATGAGTTTTTAGTGGGAATTGGAAAAAACGATAAATAAATGTGATATACAAAGAAGAAGACTTTTTAGCTTTCTAAGTTTATTGATACATGCTATCAATCAATTTATGATATTGCTGAGTAACTTGTTTCCTTTTTATTTTCAAAGTATTAGTTAAAGCATTATTTTCAATGCTAAAAGCTTCTGGCATGATGATGAAATTTTTAATTTGCTCATAGCCATCCAAACCCTTTTGTTCCTGATTAATCAGCTCTTTATAGAATTCATATACTCTTGGACTTTCAGCAATTTCTTTTCCATTTTTTCCAACAATATCCAATTCTTTTTCTTTAGACTTTAAGGTTTCGTAGGCAGGAATAATTAAGGCAGAAACAAATTTTCTATTGTCACCTATCACCACAATTTGTTCAACGAATTTATTGGTGCCAATTAAAAGTTCCAATTTCTGGGGAGAAATATATTTTCCTCCAGAAGTTTTCATCATGTCTTTAATACGATCGGTCATAATAAAATAGTTATCTTCATTTATATAACCTTGGTCGCCAGATTTGAAAGTTTTGCCTTGTAGAACTTTGGCAGTCTCCTCGGGTTTTCTGTAGTATCCTTTGAAAATGGTATCTCCCGTGATGATGATTTCATCGTTTTCGCTAATTTCTACTTTTGTTTCTGGCATTACAGAACCGCAAGTGTTAAGGTCATATTTATCAGAACGCATACAAGCTACGGTTGCTGTAGTTTCTGTAGCACCATATCCATAATTCACAAAAAGACCAATTGCATGGAAAAAATTAAGCAGTTCTGGCCGAATAGCTGCACCAGCACAAGGAGTCATTCTAAGTTGGCTTCCGAAAATACTATTGAGCTTGTTCAGTACTAATTTCTTGGCAATTTTATGTTGTAATGAAAGAGGGAATGCTGCTTTTTTCGGACCAATGGTTTTATGACCTATTGCTATAGACCAATCGAAAATTTTTTGTTTGGTTGGACTCCAACGAAGGTATTCTTCATAGATTCCATCATAGGTTTTCTCAAAAAATCGGGGAACCACACACATAACAGTTGGGTTAACTATTGGTAATGCTTCTATTACTTTCCTAGGGTTAGATAAGAAGGTGTTTGATGCACCGCAGTATATAAGAAAGAATGTCCAGGCGCGTTCAAAAATATGACTCAGTGGGAGGAAAGCTAAAGAGGAGTCAGATTCAGAAATATCTAATCTTTCATGATTTATTTTAAAGCTAGTCATGAAATTCAAATGGCTTAACATGACACCTTTAGGTTCTCCTGTAGTTCCAGAAGTATAAATAATAGAAGCAATATCCTCTGAGGAGGCTGCTTTTAATAAATTATCAACTTTTGATTCATCATTTTGGGTTCCAAGTTGGCAAAAGTCAGTCCAAGTCATTACGGACTGATGCTTCTTCTTGATTTCTGAAAAGCTAATAATCGTTTTTAGAGCTGTTTTATCGAGCAGTGAAATGGCTTTCTCTAATTGGCCTTCATCATCCACAAACATCAATTCCATTTGGGTCTCATCAACTATATATTTCAGTTGTTCTTTATTGCTGGTGGCATAGAAAGGAACCACGATAGCCCTAATGTTTAGAATACCAATATCAGCCAATGTCCATTCAGGTTTATTATTCCCAAATATTCCAACTTTAGAATTCTGTCCATATCCTAAAGATACCAGAGCTCGTGAAACTTGTTTTGTCGTTTTTATTAACTCGTCTGCACTAATACTTTCAAGTTGATTAGATTCCTCCGAAAAACTTTTTAGTACTGCTCTACCTTTATAATTCTGCACTCTATCGAGCACCATATGCGAAATATGATCGATCATTCTATATATTTTAATGACTAGGTCAATAAGTAATGTGCTGTAGGATTTGTATTACCGTATTGAAATCCATTATGTTATGCAGATTATATTGTCCAATTAATAAGAGCGCTAAAGTAGGTTTAATTTTTCGATTCTTTATATCGCCTTTACCTGTATTTTACAACTGCTAAAAGGCTGTATTACTGATGACTAATTCAATGATGTATATTGAAACCTTTCCAAAACGCTTTAAAAGTTAGAGATTTGGAAAAATAAGTATAATGAACACGCTTTTTGATAGTTCAAGTTTAGAACTCATCACCAATCTACTAGAATTGGATAGTCTTTTTGAGGCTAATGATTAGAAGTTTTAATTGAAGAATTGAAATGATATTATTTATTCCTAATTTTCTCCACCCAATAAACCCAAAGGCTAAAGATAATCACATAGAAGAATGGGCGGAATAAGTAATCGTGGCTGAATTTCCAATAATCGGGAACAGCAACTAGAACTACTGCAAGTCCAATAATTCGGAATAAATTGGTCAGGTGAACGATAAAAATACCTAGAGGAATATACCATAGTTTATGTTTCCAAGGGCCAGGGAAAATCATCATCAGTAAGGCGAATTGTATCATTTGTTTTAAGCCTGAGCATCCATGATTAATGGCAATATATCCTTCGTTGGCCCAATACATGGTTCTGTCCACAGTTGTGATTTCCATCCCCAAAACATGTTGAATAAACCAAGAACTCTCCACAAATACTCTTTCAGAAAGATGGTCGTGCATAGCAGCCAAAGTTTCAGTAAAAGGGTAGTATTGCTGGGTTACCCAGTATCGGTATGTATAATGAATTACCAAAGTAATAAGGATAAAAAGGGCCACATCAACAATGGGTTCTAACTTCTTTTCTTCTACAAATGCTTTAAACTTTGAATAGTAACTTGGGGTCATAATTAATAAATTTGATGCTAAAGTAGGGAAAACTTTTTGATGGATTTTGATTTTTTTTGGCTATTGTTTTTTTATAACGAATACAGTTCTTCTGTTTTTTGCTCTTCCTCTATAAGTTTCATTGCTCGAAATAGGCTTCGATTCTCCATATCCATTGGCCGATAATCTTGAACTAGGTATGCCTTGTTCCACTAGGTATTGGTAAACTGCTTTAGCTCTTTTGTCTGATAATACTAAATTGGTCTCCTCTTGTCCCACATTATCAGTATGTCCTTGAATCTCTACTATAATATTATCATTATCAATTAAGAATTCTAAAAACTCATCAATAATACGTTTGGCATCTTTGTTGAGTTCAGAGGAATTGGTGACAAAGTGAATATCATCAATATTATAAGCTTCGCCAACTTTTATTTCTTTCACTTTTAAATCTACTGTTTTAGGCTGATTGAGGGTGGTATCTTCAACACTTAAATATCTTGAAGAATAGACATAGCCTTCTTGTTTTACCGTAAGAACTTGGTCTTCTTTAAAAAGAATGGCAGCCACATATTTACCTGTGTTAGCATTTACAGGTATTTCTGTAATGGCTTTAGTTTGCATGTTCTTAAGTTGAACTCGCGCCCTGATAGGTTCGGAATTGTTTTCTACTTCAATTTCACCTTTAACTAAAAGCACTTTTTGTGGACGAGCTTCTTCATAGAGGGGAAATGAATATAAATTCCATTTATAATTAGCATCTAATCTATTAGAGGCATAATAGCCATGACGGCCATCGGTACTTGCAAAGAAACCTAAATCATCATCAAAAGAATTGATAGGGTAACCTATGTTTTTGGGTTCTTGCCAAACTCCATTTTCATCTTGTCTACTGAAATAAATATCATAGCCTCCAAGTCCTTTTTGGCCATCGGTGGAATAGTAAAGTGTCTGACTATCGGTGTGAATAAATGGTGATTTTTCATTCCCAGAAGTATTAACGGGTGCACCTACATTTTCTGGATGACTCCATTCTCCTTCTTCATCTTTTCTAATTTGATAGATATCATAACCTCCCAATCCTCCTTCTCTATTGCTTGCAAAAAATATAGTCATTCCATCAGAAGTTACACTGGGTTGTGATTCCCATGAATCAGGATTATTAATATGTTCGCCTAGGCTTTCAATATTGCTCCAATATCCTTTATCGAAAAAGCTATGGTATAAATCGCAATTTAAATAATTGGTTTTTGGATCGCGAATACATACTGTATAATAAAGGCTATTATTATCAATGGTAAGGGTAGCAGCACCTTCATTTTCTACTTTATTGAAAGGATATTCCATTTCCCATCCTTGCTCAAATTTTCCGTTTTCGTTTCTTAAGCTGAAAGTGAAAACTTCCTTATCCACCAATTGCTCGGTTAAGCCTCGGCTGATATAGTGTTTCTGACGGCGGGTAAAAAGTGCAAACTCATTATCTGGAGAAATAATAGGAAGGTACTCATCTTCTTTGGTAGAAATCCCTTCAACTTTTTTAGGCTCGAAGGGCACTGGATGCTCTAACAGTTCTTGAGTGGCTTTTGCATATTCTAAATAATTCTTGGCTTCAAAATAATCGTCATCGGTTTTAATTAAATCCACATCTTTTAAAAAGAATTGAAATCGCTCAACAGATTTTTTAAAATCTTTAGCACCATAATATATCTTACCTAAATAGAAATGTGAGTAAATGACGCTGTCCATGCAAAGGTTTACAGATTTTTCTAGATATTTTTTAGCTGTATTTATATTGGGACTTGAATTCTCGATATAGAAAATCCCAAGCGACATTTGAGCTTTGGCATAATCAGGGACTTCTTTGCTGAGTTGAAACATGATTTTTCTAGCCTCATTATAATTTTTGGCTTCATGATATTCCCAAGCTTTCTGATAGCTTTTTAGTTCTTTTTTTGATAGTTCCACCTCGCAAGATTGGCCAAAAGCATTTGATATAGCCAATGATAGAAGCATCAGATAAATAAAAAAGTTGATATTTTTTTTGAAGTGATTCATTTAAGGTAAAACGAAATATTCATTCAATATTATTATAAATTTGTAGCTGTAAATACAAACTTAATTTGTGAAGCTATGATTTTATATTTGGCACCTTTGCAAGGTTATACTGAGGCTTATTTTAGAAATGCTTATAGTAAGTATTTCGACAGCTTCGATCATAGTATAGCGCCATTTATTCCTGCCGGTAAAGGCGATTCCATTAAGGCTTCTCGTATTAAGGATCTACTGCACGAAAATAATGATAAAATGCCGGTTGACCCACAAATAATTGGGAAATATGCACCGGAGTTTATTCCGCTCGCGAATCACTTATACCATTATGGGTATAAAACGCTGAATATTAATATGGGATGCCCCATTAAAAGCATTGCTCATAAGATGCGTGGTTCAGGTATGATTGCTTATCCTGAGGTAGTTGAAATGCTTTTGGAGAAGTTGTTTGAGGAGGTTCAAAACGAAATTTCAGTAAAAATTCGCTTGGGTTATTATAAAAAGGAAGAATTGGAAGTCCTCATGCCCTTATTAAATAAGTTTCCATTAAAAGAATTGATTGTACATCCGCGATTAGGAGTTGATATGTACAGTATAGATCCAGATTTGGATGCTTTTGAATGGTGTTTGAAAAACTCAAGTAATCCTCTAGTTTATAGTGGCGACATATTTACGGTACAAAACATGAATGATTTGCAGGCACAATTTCCAAAACAAGAAAAGTGGATGATAGGGAGAGGTGTTATTTATGATTTGTTTCTTCCACATCAAATTAAGCATGGAGAAATTTCAAAATTCGACAAGCAAGAATTGTTTGGTGCATTCCACCAAAAGCTACAAGATGAGGTTATAAAATATAGGCGGAGACCTAAGAATCAACTCAATAAAATGAAAGAATATTGGGGATACTTTTCACGACAATTTGAGAATTTTAATGAGATTCACTATAAAATAACTAGATGTAGTTCCTTGGAGGAATTTGAGGAATTGAGTCAGAAAGTGTTACGAGAAGAAAAATGGCGCGACCAACCTATTATTGATCACACCATGTCTGAGTAAAGCCACAAAGAAATGGTATTATGGTATTTCCTTATTTCTTCGCCAATCCCTTAGCAAAATCAAAAAGCAATCTTACACCAACTCCACTGCCACCAACTCCACGATAGTTAAATTTCTTGGTATTGAAAGCCGGCCCAGCAATATCTAAATGAATATAAGGGTAGTCGGTAAATTTTTCTAGGAATTTACCTGCTGTGATGGCTCCACCTTCTGCTCCACCTAAATGAACCATGTCTGCAATCTCAGATTTTAACTGCTCAGCATATTCATCCCAGAATGGAAATTCTACAATGCGCTCCCCCGTTTTTTCTCCACTTTCTTTTAAGTTAGTCATGTGCTCACCATATTTAGAACCCATGGCTACAACGCCAAGGTTTCCAATGGCACGAGCAGCTGCACCAGTTAATGTAGCTAAATCTATTACCAATGATGGATTGAATTTCTTGGCATAAGACAAGGCATCAGCTAAAATCATTCTGCCTTCTGCATCTGTATTAATAACTTCCACAGTTTGTCCATCGAACATAGTAATGACATCACCACTGGCATAAGCATTTCCGCCAGGACGGTTATCGGTGGCAGGGATTAAAGCCATAATATAAAGAGGAAGCTTGGCTTTAGCGATGGCGAAAGCAACACCTGCTGCAGCAGCGGCACCACCCATGTCACATTTCATGGTATTCATGAATTCGCCAGTTTTAATATTTAAGCCTCCAGTATCATAAACCACACCTTTTCCTACAAAAACAACGGGTTGCTCATTAATTGCATTTTCAGGTTTGTACTCGAAGATGGTAAATGTTGGTGGGTCTATACTGCCTTTGTTAACGGCTAAAAGGCCACCCATTTTTAAAGCTTCAATCTTATTCTTATTTAGAATGTCGATTTTGGCGCCAGCATCTTCGGCCATAGCTTTAATTTCATTGGCTAAACCTTCTGCATTTAAATAATTTACTGGCTGATTAACCAAAGTACGAGCCATAAGAGTAGCTTCAAGTACCACATTTAATTCATTGACATCCTCTTGATTTATTTCAGCATTAATCAGATGAATAGTTTCAAGATATCGAATCACTTTCTCTTTTTGGGTTTTATAAGCCACAAAACTATAGTTACTTAAGACCATACCTTCTGCAAATGCAGAAATTTGGGCTTTATTTAATCTTTTTGCTATAATATAAACCTCTTGTGATTTTCTATTTTGAAGGCAATTAATCAAACTATCCCCCATCTTTCTAAGTGCTTCTAGAGTGTGGTTGGGGTTTTCTTTTTCTTCCACCAATTCAATATAAATCTGATGTGAAAGTCTGTCGAAAGAAAATTTCTTCTTCTCATTTTCAGTGAACTGCATGGTCAGATGCTCCAATTCTTCCGAAGAAATAGGAAGCTGATCGTTGAGTTCAGATTTTTTAATGAGGAAGATGCTGGTGCTTTGTTCAGCAATATTGTTTTGTTTGTTGAGAATAGTAAACATATGAAACAGGTTTTTATGAAGAGCAAAAGTACAAATAATGCTTTGTTTTCTGATATATCATTGAATTCTATATGTGGTTTCAAAAATATATTTTATTTTTGTCTGAAAATATAAACATCACAACTATGTTAGAGGAAGCAAAAATGATCTTGGAAGATGCTAAAGAAGGTATGGAATCTTCACTTGAACACTTGGATAAAGAGTTTTTAAAAATTAGGACAGGAAAAGCAAATCCATCTATGTTATTGGGTGTGAAGGCCGAGTTTTATGGAACCTTAACTCCCATAGAGCAAATGGCGAATATTAATACTCCTGACCCCAGACAAATAGTTGTACAGCCATGGGACAAAAGTACTTTGCATACTATTGAAAAAGCTATCCTTAATTCTAACTTAGGTTTTAATCCTCAAAATGATGGCGAAATTATTCGTATTGCTGTTCCACCATTGACTACAGAGAGAAGAAGAGATTTAGTGAAAAAAGCAAAAGGGGAAGGTGAAGATACTAAAGTGGGAATTAGAAATATCAGGAGGTCTGCTAATGATATGGCTAAAGGTCTAAAGGATGAAGGATATTCTGAGGATATGGTTTCTAATTTAGAATCAGATATTCAAGAATTAACTGATAAATACATCAAAAAAGTAGATGAGCTTTTTGCAGAGAAGGAAATTGACATCACTACTATTTAATTAAAGATAAAAATCTAAAAGCCATTTCCTTTGTTAAGGAAGTGGCTTTTTTCATAAATATAAGCTCCATGAAAGTCATTTGTATCGGTAGAAATTATATCAACCACGCTAAAGAATTAAATAATCCTATTCCGTCTAAACCAGTTTTCTTTATGAAGCCAGATACGGCCGTTTTAAGAAAGAACCTCCCTTTTTTCTATCCAGAATTTACTCAAGATTTACATCATGAAGTGGAGATTGTGGTTCGAATTAGTAAAATAGGAAAGTATATACAAGAGGAATTTGCCCATAAACATTATGATGAAATTGGATTAGGAATTGATTTTACTGCTCGTGATCTGCAGAATGAACAAAAGAAAAAGGGATTGCCTTGGGAAATTGCCAAAGCATTTGACAGTTCAGCTCCTATTGGAGATTTTATTCCCAAATCAGAATTAGGAGATTTAAATAAACTATCTCTAAGCATGAAAAAAAATGAGGAGACTGTCCAATCAGGATCATCCGCGGATATGATTTTCACTATCGATAAAATCATTGCTTATGTTTCTCAGTTTGTGAGTTTGAAAATTGGTGATTTAATCTTTACCGGAACACCAGAAGGAGTAGGGCCAGTAAAAATTGGTGATCGACTTACAGGATTTCTCAACGATAAAGAAATGTTCTCTTTTGAAGTGAAATAAAATACCTATATGCAAGTCTTGCAAGCATTGATAAATGGTAAGATGTCTAATTTCTTTATGGACATTTAAAATCTTCGAGCTTCAAGCTTCGCACTTCCATTCCAAAAACCTATCTTTGCGCCCACTAAAAAATATTCGATGGGCTTAATACAAGAAATAGGAAGAAGAAGGACATTTGCCATTATCTCGCATCCCGATGCTGGAAAAACAACGCTTACTGAGAAGTTGCTACTTTATGGTGGGGCTATTCAGGTAGCAGGTGCTGTAAAATCTAATAAGATTAAAAAGACAGCGACTTCCGATTTCATGGAGATTGAAAAGCAAAGAGGTATTTCTGTGGCTACTTCAGTTATGGGATTTGATTATAAAGGCTTCAAAATTAATATTCTTGATACTCCTGGTCATAAAGATTTCCAAGAAGATACCTATAGAACCTTAACTGCTGCCGATAGTGTTATAGTTGTTGTAGATGTGGCGAAAGGGGTAGAGCCTCAAACTGAAAAGTTGGTGGAGGTTTGTCGGATGAGAAAGATCCCTATTATTGTATTTATCAATAAGCTCGATAGACATGGTAAAGATGCATTTGAGTTATTGGACGAGATTGAGCAAAAACTACATATCAATGTGACTCCTCTGAGTTGGCCTATTAATATGGGTCCTGATTTTAAGGGTGTTTATAGTATCTTTGAAGATAAATTAAACCTTTTTACTCCCAGCAAGCAATATGTGGAGGAGTATGTTGAAGTGGATGGTTTAGAAGATTCGAAGCTGGATGAAATAGTAGGTAGCTTTGAAGCAGATACTTTAAGGGAAGATATGGAAATGGTAACTGGGGTTTATCCCAAATTCCAAAGAGAAACCTATTTAGATGGAGATATTTCACCCGTATTTTTTGGTAGTGCATTAAATAATTTTGGTGTAATGGAACTGTTAAACTGTTTTGTCGATATTGCTCCCAATCCACTTCCATATGAAACTGAAGAAAGGGTAGTAAAACCAGAGGAGGATAAGTTTACAGGATTTGTGTTTAAGATCCATGCTAATCTCGACCCCAATCATCGCGATAGAATTGCTTTTGTTCGTGTGACTTCTGGAGTATTCCGTCGTAATGTTTTCTATAAGCATGTTCGCCTTGATAAAAAAGTGAGATTTTCGAGTCCAACAGCCTTTATGGCCGAAAAAAAATCGGTAATTGATGAGGTGTACCCTGGTGATATCGTTGGTTTACATGATACAGGAAGCTTTAAAATTGGTGATAGTCTCACTGAAGGAGAAGTTCTGAATTTCAAAGGAATTCCTAGTTTCTCACCCGAGCTCTTTAAGTATATTGAGAACGATGATCCTATGAAGTCTAAACAATTGGCCAAAGGTATAGACCAGTTGATGGATGAAGGAGTGGCCCAGCTTTTTGTTGGAAAAACTTCTACCAGAAAAATTATTGGAACCGTTGGAGCTTTGCAGTTTGAAGTCATCCAGTATAGATTATTGCATGAGTACGGTGCAAAATGTAGATATGAGCATATCACTTTATATAAAACGGCTTGGATAACCAGCGATAATAAAGCTGCCTTAGATGATTTTGTGAAGAGAAAAGGTTCTAGCTTAGCAGTAGATAAGGAAGGAAGACTCGTATTTCTGGCTGAATCTCGTTATTCTCTTGACCTAGCGATGAGTAAATATAAAGACATTAACTTTCATTTTACTTCTGAGTTTTAGTGGATAGCCTCCTCCTTTTTTAAGTTTCGGGTAGGAATAGGGCATCCATCTTAATATCATTTTGAACTAAACCTAATGAATGTTGGTTTTCTAGGATTCCATAGGTGGTGAGCATGCATAAGAATACAGATTTTCTAGTAGAGGTTTCAGTTTTAAAAAGACCGATTTTGTTTCTTAGTTCGCTGGCATATTTTTTTGTAATGGTATAGGGGTTTATAGAGAATTTTACTTCACATAAATTAATCACCTGATCCCTTCTGTCTATGACTAAATCAATTTGAGCACCATTATCAGAACTCATACTTCTCCATGATGAAACTTCAGAGTACACACCACTAATTCCTAGTTTTTGTTTAATCTGAGGAATGTGTTGAAGGCAAATTTGCTCATAAGTATAGCCACTCCAAGCCCGATATTTAGGAGAGTCAATTGTGTTTATCCAATTGTTTTTATCTATTGCATTCGAGTCTTTAATGAATCTCAAATAAAACATTGAATAAAAGTCAACCAGCTGATATAAGCTATTTCTAAACTTCTTCCCAAAAGGTTGGTATTTTCTAATAAACCCGCTCTGTTCTAGTTCATCTAATACACGAGTTGTACTTCCTGCATTAGGTAAATCAGATAGTTTTACAATTTCATCTCGGGTTAAGCCCATGGCTTTTTTAGCCATCACCGAAATGATTTTGACATGGTTTTCAGATTTTTTAAATAATGAACGAAATAAGTTATTGAATTCATTCCTTAGTAGGCCTGTTTCTGAAAAACACACTTCTTCTATATTTTGAAAGGCACTTTTCCCAGCTTGGATTTCATCCCAATAAAATGGTATCCCTCCTATTGACATATACAATTGAATGATTTGATACCTATCTAATTCTATAGTTCTATTTTTTAAATACTTCTCACATTCGAATAAATTGAATGGATTTAATTTAATAGTTTTTGTAATTCTATTGTGAAGACCTCCTTTGTTATTGATAAGTTTATTTACCATCCATGAGGTTGCAGATCCGCAAACAATTAAAATAACATCATTGCGTGCAGAAGCCCAACTATTCCAGAAATGCTCTAATCCTTGAATAAATTTTGAATTTCTGGTATCAAACCATGGTAATTCATCAATGAATATGACTTTTTTCCCAATTTTGGTTTCCAAAAAATCGATTAGTTGTGCGAAGGCTGTTATCCAGTCTTCTGCTAAATTGATGGTTTCATTGTTTTTTTGATGTGTATTTATGGTTAGGTTGAAGTTTGCTAATTGAAGTTTGCTTGAAGTATTAGCTAAACCTGTTATTTGAAAGGTAAACTTATTCTCAAAAGCAGATCTTATTAGATAGGTTTTGCCAACTCTTCTTCTTCCATAAACAGCAATAAATTCTGACTTATGTGAATGATAAAGCTTATCGAGTAAGCTAAGTTCTTTTTCTCTTCCTACAATTTCACCCATGAGACTTTATTTGGCTATAAATATATAAAAAATTATAGTTGTAGCCAAATAGAATTCTAAATATGGCTATAAGTCTTCTAAATACATTGTTTATAGCCAAATTAAAAAATGTAATCTTGATTTTATAAGGGAATTACAAATTTCTCGGCTAGTAATCTGCTATCCAATTTTATTTGCAGAACATAAGTTCCTGCTTCTATGTTAAGAGGCTGTTCTGTTTGCGTGAAATTTGCTCTACTAAATGAGGATACTCGTCTACCCATCATATCGAAAATACTAAATTCAGCTTGTTTGATGTATTCTTCACTATTGATGACTATTGCTTGATTAGCGTAAAATGCTATAATCTTAGCCTCCTCCATTTCATTGATAAAGTCAGGCTTTTTAGTGGATTTCAGCTTCTTCAAAATCCTAAACCCAGATTCTTCCTCTTCAGCATCTAGTTCATAAATCCAACTGGGCATTTCAAATTCATCAATATTGTAGATGCTATCCATAGTTACATCTACTTGTCTTAAAAAGCCAGCATCATCTCCATAATGTCGGCAAACATTCACAGCAAAGGCATCTCCATTGTTATTATAATCAGCTATGAATGAATATTTTGTTCCGTTTGCTTTAGAATTACCAGAGTTTAAGGTTCTCATTTCAAGTGTAGATAAATCAAAACTCACCGTTTTTCTATAAGCAATATCCCACTTCGAATAGTACAACTTCTCAATGAATTCTCCGACTAACAAATGCTCTGCTGTTATAACAAAATTGAAATTAATTGAACTATAATCATAACCTGAATAATCACCTTTATAATCTTTCAAATTGGCAACAATACTCATTTCTTGTGACGGTATATTAAAATTCATCAATACAGCACTATCTGTAGCTCTTGCTTGACAGAGTAGGTTGTTCTCATCCATTAGAAGCATTTGGTCAATTTCTAAATTTCCAAATGGAACTAATTCCTCAATTTCGTGACTTGAAATATGGTACCGTTCCATCTTTTGCGTAGAATTATTTGCTCTAATTAAACTAGAACCTGATTCTCTAAGCCATTTGTTTTTATAATGATAAGGGCTGAATCCTTCTTCAGAAACATATTCTAACTGTTTGGTTTCTGGATTGTACAAGAAGCTTTTTTCAGAAACACCATAATAAAATCCCAAAACTTTATTTTCAGAAGTAGTAAACACCTGACTTGCCTTTGTTGCATCGGGAAATTCGTCCACTATATTCATTAGCTTTTGATACGCTTTAGTTTCTGGATTAAACTGATATAATGTACCGCCACCATAATATGGCTCGTAGGTATTACCACCTTTACTTGTAATCCCAATGATTCCGCCATTCTCTAACTGTGTAAAATCGGTTGGATAAAAGCCCCCATAAACATTGGGGTTCATACTTATTGTTTTCAGGTTTTGATATGTAAAACTTTCATTATCGATTTTATATATATGACGGTGAATATTAGTATCTATAGTACTAAACATTCCCAATATGGCTCCATCTGGAGCTAAACTTAATGCGCTTTTGGTTTCAAAATTGCTTTCAGGTAAATAAGAATATACCAAATCTATTTCATTTGTTAATGTGTTATAAGAAAAAACCCCGCCAAAGTCATGGGCCCCACCATCAACGCTATTCCCAAATATTTTTTGTTCATCATCAATTACTAAATTCCCAATTAAACTATTTCCAACCTCTTCTGGAATAGGAGCTAAAATTTCGAAAATAGAATTTGATGGGTCATAAGAAAACATATAAAATCGGTTATCCTTTGGCACTAGTTTTCCTGCACCATATAATTTCCCACCTGAATCCATTACGAATCCTTTTAACCAGTTTATTCCAGAATGATATTCTAAGGAATCATTAGTATAGATAAATTCTTCATTATAACTATCTGTATCCAAATCATAGGAATCAATAAAAAAGCTCATCTTTCCATCTATAACGAGAGATGCCATAGAGTATAATTTATGATTATCTGCTATAATTCTTCCAACCCTTGAACGAATCGGCTTTTCTTGTTCAGCAAGCACACTTGTTTCATAGGAGTTTAAATACACAGCGGTAAGTTGCTCTGTTGCTCCATTTACCCGCCAAGTTAAAAGCTCATTATCATTTATTGGGTTAATGATAGGATTACGAAAGAATATATTCAAATCTATTTTTTCATATTCAAGGGTAGATACATTCATTTTATACGAGCGTGTATCCCCTTCATTATTTGCTCTATAATAACAATAGCCCTGTTGGTCATAAAAAAAACTCCCAAGCAAAGCCCCAGGTGGACTTACTGTCTGATAATCACCTGTTTCAATATTATACTTGAACACCCGTTCTCCTGTGCAACCAATATAGTCATTAGTATTCCCAATTTGAGTCATTGGATTACCTCTATATGGAAGAACATATCGCATAAATCGGTGCTGGATTTCGATTTCTTGACTGGCACTATCAATACTAAATAATATGCCACCATTATCAGAACCTGCGAAATGTTTTACACCCCATATCTCAGTTTGTGAGAAAAGGCTAAGACTTACAATAAATAAAACAAAAATGAAGATGCGTTTCATGATTTTATTTTTACGTTTGATATATAACGTAAATGTACAAATAATAATAATAATAATAATAATGAAACTTCTTTGCTTTTTTAACTCAAATATTTAGCAACAATTGGAATCCTTCTTCCCATTCCAAATGCTTTAGAGCTCACACGTAAAACTGGGGAGGTTTGATAACGCTTGTACTCATTTAGGTTAACGAGTCGTAAAATGCGATGAACTAGAGCTTCTTCAAAACCCATGCCTATAAGTTCTTGTGGACCTTTGCGTTTCTCAATATATTGAAAGAGAATCTCATCTAAAATTTCGTAATCTGGTAAAGAATCAGAATCCTTTTGGTCAGGACGTAATTCTGCAGATGGTGGTTTAGTAATCGTGTTCCAAGGAATTACTTCTTCATCTTTATTCATGAACCGAGCCAGCTCAAACACGTCAATCTTGTAGACATCCCCAAGAACAGAAAGACCGCCATTCATATCACCATATAATGTTCCGTAACCTACCGCTGCTTCGCTTTTGTTGCTTGTATTGAGCAGAATACTTCCAAATTTATTGCTTAATGCCATTAGGAGGACTCCTCTAGAACGTGCTTGAATATTCTCTTCTGCAATACCAAAAGGCAAGCCTTTAAACTGTTCTTCCAACTCTTTCTCAAAAGCATTATAAATGTTTTTAATGGGGATGATATCGTAAGGAGAGCCTAAGTTTTTAGCTAAGTCTTCTGCGTCTTTCACCGAATGGTCGCTAGAATATTGAGAAGGTAATAATATGGAAGTTACATTTTCGGCTCCCAAGGCTTTTACTGCTAATACCAAAGTTACGGCTGAGTCTATTCCTCCACTTAATCCGAGGAGGGCTTTTTTGAAACCTAATTTCTCAAAATAGTTTCTAATGCCCATTACTAAAGCATCGTGTATCAATTCTATTTTACTAGTTTGACAAGTTTCCACAGGAGTTGACGAGAGCTTTTGAGTATCGAAAAGCTGAAAATCTTCCTCAAAATAACTCATCTCACCCACAATCTCAGCTTTCTCGTTCATCACCAAACTACCACCATCAAAAAGTAATTCGGTTTGTGCACCCACATGATTCACATACAATAATGGGATTTTGTACTTCTCCACATTCCTCTTCAATATATCTTTTCGCACTTCACGCTGATCGAAATGAAAAGGGCTGGCTGCTATATTGATCATCACATCTGGATGTTCTTTCACTAACTCATCCATAGGGTTAATGGTATATAGTGGAACATCTCCAATATTCCATAAATCCTCGCAGATAGTTAAGGCTATTTTCTCACCTTTGAAATCGATACATGAGAATTCTGAATTGGGCTCAAAATAGCGGTATTCATCAAAGATATCGTAATTGGGTAATAAGCTTTTGTGCTTGATGTCCTTAATCTTCCCATCCTCAATAAAGGCAGCAGAGTTAAATAATGGCTTTCCCTTATCGGCATGATTACGAGTGGGCAAACCCATGATGACAGCAATGTTTTTACATGATTCCGCAATTTTTTCGGTACTGGCCCAGCATTTATCAATAAAATCGTTGAATTCTAAAAAATCACGAGGGGGATAACCTGAAATCGCTAATTCAGAAAAAATTATTAAATCAGCTCCTTGACTTTGAGCTTTTTCAATATTCAATAAGATTTTTTGTTCATTGGAAGCAAAGTTTCCAATATGATAGTTGAGTTGTGCCAGTGCTATTTTCATGCTAAAATATATTTGCAGCAAAGATAGAAAAGCACCGTGAATTTTAGAAATCAATTTGTAATTCATAAAATTGCTAGTATTAAAGAATTAGTGTAGTTTTGCCGCCAAGAATTGTATGCCATTTCAACTGATTTAAACCCTTGAAAACGAATAGAAATGAAGACTAAAAAAATATCTCCATCATTGCTTTCTGCTGACTTTGTGAATCTAGAAAGAGACATTAAAATGCTGGAAAAAGGTGGAGCGCATTTGCTTCACGTAGATGTTATGGATGGACATTTTGTGCCTAATATCACTATTGGTCCTCCTGTGGTTAAAGCTATTAAAAAGGTTGCTTCCATTCCTTTAGATGTACATTTAATGATTGAAAACCCAGGTTTGTATGTGGATGATTTTATTAAAGCGGGTTCTGATTATGTAACTGTTCATGTAGAAGCAGCCCCTCATCTTCATCGTGTGATTCAGCAAATTAAAGCGGGTGGTGCAAAGGCTGGAGTTTCTTTAAACCCCCATACTTCCCTGTCAACTATTGAGAATGTTTTAGGAGATATTGATATGGTGTTGATTATGTCGGTAAATCCTGGATTTGGTGGGCAGAGTTTTATTCCTCAGAGTTTGGATAAAATCAGAAAGCTGAAAGCCATGTTGAAAGAGCACGGTGTGGAACATGTGGAAATAGAAATTGACGGCGGCGTGAAACTCGATAATATTAAAGAGGTTTCAGATGCTGGTGTGGATGTTTTCGTATCTGGTTCTGGGATTTTTGGGGCGGCAGATCCTCAAGATATGATTCAACAAATGATTAAGGAAATAAATTAGTACCGAATTGTGTCCTTAGAGCTTGAAAAATTACCATTTTATTAAATATTATTCATTAAAGCTTTTCAAGGGCTTTATATTGAAATTAATTACTTTTGCAGCATGGAAACAAAACGTCAAGAAAAAATAGCCAGATTAATACAGAAAGAAATGGGATTGCTTTTTCAGAAAGAGTTGTCTCACTTTGGTGGAGGGGGAATGGTTACTGTGACCAAAGCCAAAATCAGTAGTGATTTAAGTATTGCAAGAATATATGTGAGTCTTTTAGCAGTAGAAGATACTGCAGCTGTTATTCAAGAACTAAACGATAATAATAGAGATATTCGTTTTGCTTTTGGCAAAAAAATTAAAACACAATTGAGAATAGTACCTCATATTAAATTCTTTGAGGATGATTCCTTAGATTATTACGAAAATATTGAAAGACTCCTAAACGAATAAATAAAAATGAGATACGATCCCATTAAAAGAAGCCTTGGTAAGGTTTTTAATCAACATCCTTCCCTTAGAAAAATATTTTATAGTCTTCTCGATTTATTATTACTCAGAACTTGGCATGTGAAAAAAGCTTTTAGAGCTTGGTCAGAAAATGCAAAAGGAGAGGAGAATATTCTTGATGCAGGTATGGGATTTGGTCAGTATAGCTGGTTTATGTCACGAATGCTTCCTAAGGCTCAAGTAAAAGGAGTGGATGTGAAGGACGAGCAGGTGGCAGATTGTAATGGCTTCTTTACAAAAGTTGGACAAAAGAATGCTCATTTTAAAGTGGCCGATTTAACCAAGTTCGAAGAAAAAGATAAATACGATTTCATTCTTTCTGTGGATGTGATGGAACATATTGAAGATGATGTTCAGGTATTTAAGAATTTCCACGCCAGCATGAAAAAAGGCGGAATGTTATTGGTTTCAACTCCTTCAGATCAAGGAGGTAGTGATGTTCATGACCACGACCACGACCATGATAGTGGTGGAGAGCATTCATTTATTGATGAGCATGTGCGCGATGGTTATGGAATTGATGAAATTCAAGAGAAATTAAAGAAAGCAGGATTTAGTAAATCCGAAGCTCATTATAATTACGGCACTCCTGGAAAAATCAGCTGGAAATTGAGTATGAAATATCCTATTTTAATGTTGAATGTTTCTAAGGTATTTTTTATCATCTTACCTTTCTATTATTTGATTACGTTTCCATTTGCTTTGATATTGAACTATTTCGACTTAATAGGAAAACATCAAACAGGAACCGGTTTGATTGTTAAAGCTTGGAAGTAGGACCAATGCTAGAATGATTTAATGGAATAATGATTGAATAGGATAAAATCAACTATTCTAAACATATCGTAAAGCTTCTACCTCAATAACTGATAAACTTTCCCCGGCATACATTTAATTACGCCCTCAAATTCAAGATTAAGTAATGTGGAAGCTAGTTTGCTACTCGTTAAACCACTTTTTCCCATTAATATATCGATAGCACATTGCTTATTTTCTCTCAATAAATCAACAATCTTTTGCTCCTCAGGTTTTAAATCTAAGAATAGTTTGTGTTGTATGTTTTTAGGTTTTTTGGTCAAGTCCCAGGACAATTGATAGAGGAGGTCTGCCGCATTTTCAACAAGAGCAGCCCTATTGGTTTTGATGAGGAAATTGCAGCCTCTCGAGAATTGATCTTCTGGTCGGCCAGGAATGGCATAGACATCACGGCTATAGGAGTTGGCAATGTCAGCTGTAATTAACGAGCCTCCTTTTTTTGCTGACTCAACCACCAACGTTGCATCTGCCATTCCTGCAATGACTCTATTTCTCTGAGGAAAGTTAAAAGCATCGGGTTTGGTTCCAGAAACAAATTCACTAATGACTCCACCTTTTATCTGCATTTCATCTGATAAGCCTCTATTCACAGCAGGATAAATGGTATCTAAGCCATGGGCCACAACGCCAACCGTGGGTATTTTATGCTTGACACAAGCTTTGTGAGCCCGAGTATCAACTCCATAAGCCAAACCGCTAACTACTAAAACCCCAGCATCCTTTAAGCCTTCCACTAAAGCATCCGTGGTTTCTTTTCCTCTTTCGGTGATATTTCTTGTTCCTACTATGGCGAGGATTCTATCATAATTCAAAACGTCTATTCCTTTGTAATAGATCAATAGAGGGCTATCCATGGCTTGTTTTAAGCGATATGGGTATTGGGCATCGTTGAAGAATAGTGCTTGTATGTTTTCCTTTTTGATGAAGGCCAATTCTTTCTCGGCATCTGCTAAGATGGATTGTTCTGAGATAAGAGTGGCTAATTTACTACCAATTCCTTCTATTTTTTCTAAATGACTTTTCTTTTGTTTAAAAACGCCTTCGGCTCCTCTGCAATAGGCGACGAGTTTCTTTCCGTTTATGCTTCCAACTCCAGGTAATAGGCTGACGCCAATTTCATAGATAAGATCTTGATCGGTTTTTATCATGCTGTTATTCTTATTGTGGGAATGCGAATATACGGAAAATGACTGATCTTATTTCTCCTTGTGGTTAATTTTAACTTCCAATCAAATTCTCAACAGTAGCAATTTCAATATAAGAGGCTCCTATGGCTTGACCAAAATTCCCAGAGATAACAGCAATTAAATTATCCTTATTGAAGGTTTGCTTATGCTTTAGATTTTCTAGGGCCAAACGGATAAAGTTGGTGTGATCTTCTGGAACTTTCATGAAATCGATATGAACCCCATATGACAAGGCCAGTTTTCGCATAGTTTGGGCATTATAACATTGGGCATAAATGGTATGTCTTCCTCTATATGCTGCTAAAGAACGAATGGTGTTCCCGCTTGTCGTATCTGCAATAATGGCTTCCAAATCTAACTTTTCAGATGCCTCTACAATGACCTTTGTAAGTTGAGCAGCTACTTGCTCATTTATGGAATTACAATCTTTATTGAATTCCGACTCCAATTTAAGTTGAGATTTATAAGTAAGGGTGGTCCCTTCTACTTCTTTTGCAATACGAGTCATCATCTGTACTGATTCGAGAGGATACTTCCCATAGGCAGTTTCTCCACTTAGCATAATGGCATCCGTACCATCAAAAATAGCATTAGCAATGTCACTAACTTCTGCTCTTGTTGGGCGTGGATTTTCTATCATACTATGTAGCATTTGTGTAGCAACAATTACTGGGCGGCGCTTTTTTATTGCAATATCAACCAATTGCTTCTGAACTAATGGAAGTTTTTCAGGAGATATTTCAATGGCTAAATCTCCTCGTGCTACCATGACACCATAGCAAACATCTAAAATTTCCTCAATGTTTTTTACGCCTTGTTCGTTCTCTATTTTCGCTATAATACTAATATTACTATTCAACTCATCCAGGATATTTTGAACTGCAAAGACATCCTCTTTATTTCTTACAAAAGAATGAGCAATAAAGTCTACATTTTCTTCCACTGCAAATCGTATAAAGTCTTTGTCTTTTTCTGAAATTGATGGTAATTTGATATGGATTGAAGGGATGTTGACACTCTTTTTCCCAACGAATTTACCAGAGTTCATAACTTTGCAATCCAGATAGGTGGAGTGTTTCTTGATAACTTCTAATTCCATTTCACCATCATCAATGAGTATCTTGCTACCCTCAGGGATGTCTTCCACAAAATGAGAATAGTTTACTCCAATATATTCCTCTTTACAGGCCAATTCTCTATCACCAGTTAGTTTTACAATGTCGCCGTATTCAACTTTTATGGCCTCATCTAAAGGAAGTGTTCTTATTTCGGGGCCTTTGGTATCGACTAGGATGGCGATTTTGTCAGAAACGGCTCTTGCATTATTTATTATTTGTCGGCTACCTTCAAAACTAGCATGTGCCGTGTTGATTCTGATGACATTCATGCCATTGTCGAATAGGTCTTTCAGGAATTCCACGGAACAATTCAGATCGGAAATGGTAGTGATGATTTTGGTTCTTTTTCTCATATTGGTTTTTGGTTTTGATCTACCGCAAAGATAGGTAATCAATTGATGATATTCACTGTTATTCTGTGCTTTAAGTTGAAAAAATACTTATTGATTGTTTTATATTAAAGGTGTTTAGAAATCACATCATCTCTTTTAAGTTGTAAAATCATTGAAAAACAGGGTGTTTAATTCTAATGATAATTATATTCTAAAATCATTATCTTTGTATGCTATGCCCAAAACCTTAAACATACTATTTTCTCCTTTAGATTGGGGATTAGGACACGCTTCTCGTTCCTTACCTTTGCTTCAATATTTGGAGGCAGAAGGTCATCACTTGATGATTGGGGTAAATCAGCTCACCAAATCTTTCTTGCAAGAACATATATCTAGAGCTGAGTTTTTTGATATGTCATCCTATGGAATTACTTATTCAAAATCAGCTTCTTTTATCACTTTTGCGGCATTGGCGCCACGTATCTTAAAAGCTAAAAAGAAGGAGTCTGAATGGGTGAAGGATTTTGTGTATGGTCATAAGGTAGACTTGATTATTTCTGATAGCCGTTTTGGTTTTCGACATCCAGAAATCAAAAGTGTGATAATTAGTCATCAGCTTAATTTACAATTTCCTAAAGGTTGGGCAAAAGTGGGTAAGCGAGCTCAAAAAGTAAACGAGAAATGGTTAAACGAGTTTGATGAGGTATGGATTCCTGACGAAGAGAATCATTATCTATCTGGAGATTTGTCAAATAGTAGCCTCCTCAAATCACGTTTTATTGGTATACAAAGCAGGATGATAAAAGAGGAGTCTGAGCGACCAGAATCAGATCCTTATATTTTGTGTATTCTTTCGGGACCCGAGCCACAGAGAAGTATCTTGGAGAAAAATATCCGTCAGCAGTCACCCCAAATTAGAGAACATGTAGTAATTGTTGGAGGAAGGCCTGATAAGCCATGCAAAATTTTTAATTGTGCCAATACCACTTACCACCATCATCTTGATACAAAAACATTAGCTCAGTATATTCAACATGCCGATTTGGTGATTTCTCGTTCCGGCTATTCCAGTTTAATGGATTATTATCAATTAGAATGTAAGAAGATGTTTCTGATACCTAGCCCAGGACAAACAGAACAAATCTATCTAGCTAAGCGAATGAAAGAAATGGGAATTTGTGATTTTTCACTTCAGAAGTCTTTTTCTTTGGTGGAAATAATAAAAAGTGAAGAGGTTTGGGAGGGTTTTAATAATGAACTCAAGCCATTGGACCTGTCAAGATTGCTTCATTTTTAACTAGAACTACTTGGTCCCAGCTTTGATACTCAGTATTCCCCCTAAATAATTCATAAGACTTTCTAAATAACGTTAATCTTATTTATAATAACTTTAAATTACCTATTTTTGCAGCCTTAAAAATGATCAATTATGTCAATTACAAAAGAGAATATTCTTGAATCACTGAAGAAAGTATTGTATTTCCCTAAAGCCAATAATGTGGTGGATTTAAATATGGTAGAGAATCTTCAGGTTGATGGTAAGAAGGTAAGTTTTGCTTTGGTTTATCCAGAAGCTAATGATAAAAATGCTCATATTATGAAAGATGCTGCCGATAGAACGATTAAGGCAGATTTAGGGGACGATTTATTACTACAAATCGAAACGCTTTCGGAGCAACAAGCAGGTCGTGGCCCATTGGGGAAAGTAAAAAATATTATTGCTGTAGCTTCTGGAAAAGGTGGAGTTGGTAAATCTACTGTAGCCACTAACTTGGCATTAGCTTTGGCAAAAACAGGAGCCAAGGTGGGTTTGTTAGATGCCGATATCTATGGGCCCTCGATGCCTATCATGATGGGACTTAAAGGCGAAAAGCCTGGTGCCGTTGAGGATGGAGGAAAAACTAAAATTCTTCCAATTGAAAAATTCGGAGTTAAAATGCTTTCTATTGGTTTCTTTATTGAGGAAAATAAAGCCCTAATGTGGAGAGGATCTATGGCTAGTAATGCTTTACAGCAATTGTTTAACGATGCTGTTTGGGGTGAACTAGATTATATGGTTCTTGATTTGCCTCCAGGGACAGGAGATATTCATTTGACATTGGTACAATCAGTACCTGTTACAGGAGCTGTAATTGTTACCACCCCTCAAAACGTGGCATTGGCAGATGTTCGTAAAGCTGCAGATATGTTTAATAACCAAAATATTAATGTTCCTATTTTAGGAGTGGTTGAGAATATGGCTTATTTTACTCCTGCTGAATTGCCAGACAATAAGTATTATATCTTTGGTAAAGGAGGAGGTCAGATCGTAGCTAATGAGTTAAATGTAGACCTTATTGGTCAATTACCCATTGTAGAAGCAATTGCGGTAGGCGGAGATTCAGGAGTTCCTGTAGTAATGGACGAAAACTCACCTGTTACAGCGGAGTTTATGAAAATGGCTGTCACTTTAAAAGCTAAAGTTGAAGCACGTAATGTTGAAATGGCACCAACTCCAATTGTCCAGATTGATCCAAATGCAAATTGTGCTACAGACTAATCAAATTTTAACTATTTTTGCACTCTTTTAAAACAGAATAATATGGCTAGCAATAAAGCAGATTTAGAACGTAAAGTACAGGGAATCATAGAGCAAATAAGACCTTACCTTCAGAATGATGGTGGTGATATTAAGTTTATTGAAATCACCGACGAAAACATTGTAAATGTTGAGTTATTAGGTGCATGTGGTTCTTGCCCATACAGTACAATGACCTTAAAGAACGGTGTTGAGGAAGCGGTTAAAAAAGCACTTCCAGAAATCAAATCCGTAGAGGCTATTAATGTAGGAATGTAAGATTCTAAGAAAATTTTAAATAAAGAAACCGAGCATTATTTGTTCGGTTTTTTTATGTCTTCATGTGTTTGGATTGATTTCATTGTTAGAAGAAAAATATTCTTAATAATAAGATTACTAGGGTTTTAATGTGGATAGAAACAGGGAAGAGTGTATCAAGAGTGTCTAGTTCTTATCTTCTAACATAATAAATGCATCTTCAGCTACTTCAATGCTATGATAATCTACATTATAATGTAAATAATTGAAATGACTCCTCTTTTCTGGTGGTAGTTGATTCCAAATATAAGTGTTGAGCATTAAATCGTAAACATAGGAGGCATGAGTTTTACCCATATCAGAAGCAAAATCATATATGTCTTCTAATTCTATATCGTATTTGGTATACTGGTATTTATAATCAAAACTCCAGTCTTCTTGATAATAATCTCCGAAAACTTCATCTGTAATAAATTGCTCATCAAAATAAGTATAGCCCTGTATGGAATCTTTCATGGAAATCTCAAACCAAGTACTTAACGCTATTAATTGATACTCGATTTCTTTATTTCTTTTCATGAAATTAATTTGTTCTTCAATTAGATATTTGGCAGTATCTTCAGTCAATTCCATTTGAGCAAATTGAACGATATAAGATGTGCTCTGGGAATCAAGAAACTCATTGAGAGCATCAGGGAAGTATACATTCAATCCATATTCTTTCGCTTGGCTGGTGAAGCTTTTATAATAGAGTTCTAAAAAAGCGCTATCCGAAATATGTTGAATATATTTACTACTAAAGAATCTAGCGGAGTCTATATTGTTATAATTTCCATAGGGCAGACCTTTTTCGTTAAACATATAGAGGATGTCAGGAGGCACGAGCATTACTGAAGTGGTTTTCGCCTCTCCTTCGATAAATTGTAAAGCCAATTTACGTTCCATGGTACAGGAACTAAAAAACACTCCAAAACCAATAAATCCTAATATGATTTTTAATGATATTTTCATCGCTGCGAAAATAAGCAATTTTAATGCCATTCTATAATTCTTAAATTCAAAAGAATTCCTAAAATTAGTTTAGGTGATAGGGTTTTTAAGGGAGTTATGGTTATTATAGCTTAACAATTGTATTCGCCTAGAAAGGATAACCAATACCAAAGCTCCAATAGATATCTGAGATATGAGCCTTGGGTAATACAAATCTATCACCATTGTCTTTTGCTGGATCTATAAATTTAGCCGCTCCATCGAGCCGGATAATGAAAAAATCTAAATCCAATCTAAATCCAATTCCTCCATCCATAGCAAACTGTTTATAGAAAGTATCGAGGTTGAATTTTCCTCCTTCAAAGGCATCACTTTTGTATAATTGCCATATATTTCCAATATCAATAAACGCTGCTCCTTTTAAATAGCTGTATAATGGAAATCGATATTCTAGGTTGGCTTCGATTTTTATATCACCCATTTTATCATAACCTGGGCCATAAGGGTTTTTGTAAATACCAGGTCCTAAATCTCTATATGCCCATGCTCTCATTCCATTAGCTCCTCCACCATAAAAGCCTTTTTCGAAAGGTAACGCTAAACTATTTCCATAGGGTAATCCAAGTCCTGTGTTGAATCGGTAAATAATGCCCTGTCGGTTGGTGAGTGCAATATAGTGGCGGTAGTCTAATTCTAATTTTAAATATTGGGCATACCTAATTCCAAAAACAGTATAATATCCGTTTGTTTTTTTAGCATTGAACAATTCCGATAAACCATAGGATAGATTCCCTGCAGCTTCAAAACGGGCATTGAAAAACTTAAAGCTCTTATGTTTTCGGATTTCTTGAGAGTTATAAATGAAATCATATTTTAAAGCAGCAATAAAGTGGTCTTGGTATTGATCTTTATAGCGTAGATTACTAATGGTATCGAGGGCTGCTTGAAATTCATCCGAGGGGTAGATTTTAATTACGCTCACGTCTAGAGCTGTGAGTCGGTGAAAAACAAATTTCTTTTGTCTCCACTCATAACCAAACTGAAAGCTAGTTAGATGTCGTTTGTAGGAGGGGCGAAGCTGGTAATTATACCCAAATTGGATAACAGTTTGAGGTTTGAAGTATTTTGGAAATCGGCTCTGTTTGATAGGAACGATAAAGCTTGGGCTATAAATACTCAATAAAACCCCATATTCCAGAGTGTTGAAGAATAAAAACTTACTAGTATTTTCATATCCATTATATTTCCTGTTCTCAAATGCTGTTGTGAGTCGAAGACTTAATAGTTCTCCTCCTCTAAAAAGACTTTTATTTCCATAGTGAACCCCTAATCTTACTCCCAAATCCCCACTGGAGTTGGTTCCGTCGGTCTCTAAAGTATAGTATTGAAGTTTGCTACGATATAATTTAATGTGAGTGTCTAGTTTGTCGTTTGAAGAATCCTCAGTTGTTCTGTAATTAATATCTATATATTTAAATGTAGGAAAGCGATTGAGTTTTTGATAGGTTTCTTTTAGGTCGCGACTATTAAAATCCTCATCAGGCTCAATAAAAATGGATTGAGCAATGACATTTGGGTTAACTCTGAGTTTGTTTTTATAGAGAAAATGGTAGGTACCTATGGCTTTTGCTTTTCTGGTTGTTGCTAAGTCCACTACTAATGTATCGTAAGCTTGATTAAGTTTCTGATCGGTTTCGTAGTCTGTATAGATATAGACATTATCTATTTTGTAACGTGTAAAATGACCAGTTATGGTATCTGAATCTTTTGAAAGTGGAGGGTTAATTTTGGTTATGATATGAACTTGATGATTATTCAATGCAGTATCAACCAGGTAGTTTATATATTCGGGGTTAAACTTAAAATAGCCTTGATTCCTAAGGGTTTCTGAGATTCTTGTTCTTTCATCATCAAGTGTGTAAGTATTGAAGTCATCTCCTGCTTTTAATAGGCTTCCAGATTGAATATCAATTTCTGATAGGGTTGTGTCGATGAAGTCGTATTCTATTTTACCTATAGTATAAGCTTTTCTTGTTGTTACATTATAGGTAATGACAGCTTTATTGGGTTTATGTTCAATATATGAAAACACATCAGCCTTAAAATATCCATTATTATGTAAATAAGCTTTGATGTCTGTTTCTGACTTCTTAGTATCGCTTTGGTTCCAGATGACTGGTGCATCACCGAAAACTTTCATGATCCATCTGTTGAAACCATTGTCATGTTTGTTTTTGTAGGTTTTATAAATCCAAAGATTATAATAAAAGAAAGCCAAAGCTTTCGGAGTTTGGGGCTGAGTAATAAATTCTTCTAATTCTACTTTAGAAATTTTATTATTGTCAATTATCTTGATATGATTTTTCGCAACTATTTGTCTATTTTCTGGTATACTCCGTTTGAGGCTGCAAGAGCCCATATAGTTGAGGAGAATAAGAAGTGTAATGATTCTTAAAATAGTTTTCACGCAAACAGCACCTTAATAAATACCAATATTCAAATTATAAGATATTAAAAAGCTTAGCGTAAAGAAAACTAATCTCTACGCTCGTAGTTATCGTTATCTTGATATTTAGCTTTTTTACTACCTGTATAAAGCTCAAATTTTTCAAATTTACATAATAATGGGCCATTCCACAATTCTATTTTTCTTGTAGGATGTAAGCCAAGTCTTTTAAGGGCTTCCATATCAGAAGAAATTACCCATGCTGTATAGCCTGGATAGTTTTGTTTAAAGCTATCCCCCATCTTTTTGTAAAGACCGATAATATCACGCGTTTGTAATCTTTCACCATAAGGAGGGTTTACAATAACTATTCCACCTCCTGCAGGAGGTGTAAAATTAGCGATGTCTCCAACATTGATAGTTATATCGTGATGAAGTTTTGCATGGCGAATGTTTCTCATGGCTTTTTCGGCCACCTCTTTCGACCATTCGTTCCCTATAATTTCATGTTCGAATTCCTCATCAAAATCAAAGGCTTCTTTTTTAACTTTTTCCCAAAGTTCTTCGTTAAAGTCTTCCCATTTTTTAAAGCCATAATATTCTCTATAGAATCCGCAAGGAACGTTGTTGGCAATTAAAGCAGCTTCAATGAGTAAAGTTCCCGAGCCACACATAGGGTCGATAAAATTACTCTTCTTATCCCATCCGCTAAGTAGAATCATACCCGCAGCCAATACTTCATTTAATGGAGCCTCACCAGTTTCTTTTCTATAGCCTCTTTTGTGTAAGGATATAGCAGAACTATCAAAGCTTAAAGTACAATGGTTATTGTGAAGATAGATATTGATTCTTAAATCTGGAAAATCAGTATCTACATTGGGTCTTTTGCCAATTTTTCTGTTGAATTGATCAACAATAGCATCTTTAGTTTTTAATGCTACATATTTTGAGTGATTCATCTTGCTATTGCTTACTGTTGCATCAATAGCAAATGTTTTTTCAAGATCTAAATACTTGGACCAGTTGATTTTACTTACAGCTCGATAGAAGTCTGTTTCATTAGCAGCCTCAAAATTAGCAATAGGCTTTAAAATTCTGATAGCAGTTCGTGCTTGGTAATTGGCCTTGTATAAAATTTCTTGCGTGCCCTTAAATTCTACTGCCCTATAGGCTTCTATTACTTCTGTGGCTCCTAAAGCCTTAAGTTCTTCTGCCAAAACGCCTTCTAGTCCGGCGAAGGTTTTGGCTACATATTGGTGATTTTCTTGCAAAGCTGTATTTTTTTTTGCAAATATACTTATCTATTCATAAAAGCCTCGAAAACTTATGGATTTCAGTATATAGCTTATTATTGTTCTAATTAGTAGAAGATTGCTCTACTAGGATATGCATAAAGGTAGACATAATAATCTAATAGGATTGCAAAATCTTATATTTTTAGCCAATACTGTCTAGTCTCCTCACTAAAACACTTGTCACTCCGATGCTTAGCCTGTCTGACTTTCGCAGCAAGGCAGGCGAGGAGACTATTGAAATTAGTAGTACGCTATTGATTTTTAGCCTTAAAATGAGAAAAGCTAAATCAAATGATCTAGCTTTGTGGGGAGGATATTTCTATTAGAATTTCTTTTGATAGATATGGCAATAGGGTGAGCCTCCTTTTTTATTATAATAATTTTGGTGATAGTCTTCTCCAGCGTAGAAGATATCAGCTCCCTCTAATTCTGTAACTACTTTTATTCCTTTGTTCTCAAGAATTTGACTCAGCTTTTCTATGATTTCTTTTTGTTTATTATTGGTATAATAAACAGCTGAGCGATATTGAGTTCCTATATCTGGTCCTTGCCTGTTGACCTGGGATGGATCGTGAGTTTCAAAGAATAGTATGGCCAATTCTTCGAAGCTTGTTTTGCTAGGATCGAAAATTACTTTTGTAGTTTCGGCATGCCCAGTTGTTCCACTACAAACCTCTCTATAGCTTGGGTTCTTAGTGTCGCCTCCCATATAGCCTACTTCGGAACTAATCACCCCTTTTTTCTTTTCGAAATGATATTGAGTGCCCCAAAAGCAACCTGAAGCAAAATAGGCCACTTCTCTTTTAGGAAGAGTCGCCGCTTGAAACTCCAAAGAAACTGAGTTTACACAATGGCGGGTGTTTTTATTGGTGTATCTTTCTCCAATAAATACATGGCCTAGGTGTCCTCCACAATTGGCGCAAGTAATTTCAGTTCTTCTACCATCAGCATCAGTTGTTCTTTTTACTGCTCCTTCTATCTCCTCATCAAAACTTGGCCAGCCACAATGAGCGTTGAATTTGTCTTCTGATTTATAAAGTGGGGCATCGCATTGTTTGCATAGGTATATACCCTCCTCCTCATGTTCGTAAAATTCTCCTGTATAAGGTCTTTCGGTTCCTTTATCAAGAATTACTCGCTGTTCTTCTATAGTGAGTTTGTTATAGTCTTTGTTTTGTCCCTGGCTTGTCATGCTAAATAGTATTATCGTTGTCAAAAATAGTATAGTTCTCATTGCCTTCATTTTTAGTTTTCAAAAGTATCTGTTAAGATTTACTATATGGACGATGAACTCCTGCTATTCTTACGATTGATAACTTATTTTAACAATTGCTCTACTATAATAGCAATAGCATCGGCACTTAAGATGATTAAAAAGCCAAGCTCATTTCTGAGCTTTGCTCTACTTATAAGGCCTACTGCTCCGGTAATCAAAGCTATACCAGGAAATATTAAAGTATTTCCTTGCAGGTGTTGAGTAACCCATAACCAATGTAGAAACATGCTGGTCGACATGAGTATAATAATATAGGCTGAAATTCGATTTCCGTTAAGCTTGGTGACCCCATATATGATGGCTACCAAACACGCTCCCATGTAAACATAAAGCCCGTAGAATTTGTTTTGGATTTCTGGATAGAGTACCAAAATAATTCCAGCAATCATAACTATACTCACTATCGCCGGTACTAGTTTTCTAGTTCTTATGGTCCAATATAAAGCAAATAATGCGGCGATTTCTAAAATGATATGTATGAATAATCCCATGACTTTTATTTTTTTTGCTAAGATAAGAACTATTGGATAATGGAGGGGATTCTTTGATCAGAGCAAATAAAATTTCATTAATTTCTTGACTTTGTATTTAGAAAAGTTGTATTATTGTGATATCAAAATAATATCATTATAAATCTTAAATAAAAAACGATGAAAACAGAAAAAGAATTTATGCCAATGAATGGCTATTTGATGCTTTTTGTAGCAATAGCTTTAATTTTAGTTCCTATTCCAATAATTGTGATGACGAGGTTGATTGGTTTGGTGGTTTTAATTATTGTTGGAGTATTCTCAGTGATGGGAGTATTTGTTGTAAACCCCAATGAGAGTATGGTGATTACTTTGTTTGGTGCATACAAGGGTACCGTTTTGAAAAATGGATTTTTCTGGGCTAATCCTTTCTTTACCAAAAAGAAGATTTCCCTAAGAGCTAGAAATATTGATAGCGATCCGATTAAAGTAAATGATAATGTGGGTAATCCAATTATGATTGGAATTGTTTTAGTCTGGCGAGTGAAAGAAACTTTTAAAGCGGCGTTTGATGTGGATGATTATGTTCAGTTTGTTGAGATACAAAGTGAAGCAGCTATTAGGAAATTAGCTGGAGATTACCCTTATGATCATTTTGGTGATACACAAGCTGAAATCACATTGCGTTCTGGAGGAGAAGTAGTTAATGATATGTTGGAGAGTGCATTAAAAGAAAGGCTAGATATAGCTGGTATTGAAGTGATGGAGGCTCGTATTTCGCATTTGGCATATGCTCAGGAAATTGCTCAGGCCATGTTGAAACGTCAACAGGCAACGGCTATTGTTTCTGCTAGATTTAAAATTGTTGAAGGTGCTGTAAGTATGGTTAAGATGGCCTTGGATCAATTAAAAGAAGAAGATATTATAGATATGGATGAAGAAAAGAAAGCAGCTATGATTAGTAATTTACTTGTTGTTCTTTGTTCCGATAAAGATGCTTCACCAATTGTAAATACAGGTACTTTGCATCATTAAACTCTAAATAAAAAATGATAGATTAAATATGCATGCAAAATAATGGAGGTGGCACATTTTTACGGTTAATATCAACAAAGAAGTCATGATGAAAAAAAGGCAAATTGGGACACTTGTTTTGGGATTAATATTAATTATTAGTCTTATTCAGTGCGAGTCAACAGAGAAAAAGGAGCTGAAACCACAATTAGATTCCTACTTTGAATATCAAGTTTTTAATAAATCAAGAGATTTAAATGAAAAGAATAAGCCCGGATTGTCAGTAATAATTACAAAGAAGGATTCTGTCTTATATAAAGGGAATTGGGGTTCTGCCGCTTTAGACAAAAAATCGCTAATAACTGAAACCACAATTTTTGATATCGCCTCAGTAAGCAAGCAATTTACAGGGTTGGCAATAGCTCTTTTGGAAGAAAAAGGTGAAATTGATATTAATGATAAAATAATTAAATATCTACCTGATTTACCTGTGGCTATTATAGATATTGCAATTTATCAACTTGTTCATCATACTTCTGGTATTAGAGATTGGCCAACACTATGTGCGTTGAAAGGGTGGCAGCCCGAAGAGCCACTTTCGTTGGACGATATTTATGAAGTTATTAAAAAACAAGATGGTTTAAATTTTACTCCAGGGTCTGAGTTCTTGTATAGTAATTCCAATTACAATCTTTTGGCAAAAATTGTTGAAGTAGTTGTAGATACTACATTTGAAAGTTGGATGCATGATAATATATTTGTTCCTATTGGAATGGAGAATACTTACTTTGTTGAAAGTAATATTTCTGAAGAGAACCAAATAGCTAATTCTTATGTTTTTACTGGAAATAATTATCTTTCTTTTTCTAATAATCTCAGCGCCCCTGGTTCCAGTTCGCTTATGAGTAACACCTTGGATTTGTCAAAATGGTTGGTAAACTTTTATATTAAAACTTTGGGTGGAAATAGTGTTTTCAATAGAATAGTTTCTAAAGGCAATTTAATCAACAGCAAAAGGGTGAATTATGGTTATGGTTTAAATATTACTGAAATAAATAATAAGAAAGCTTATGTACATGATGGAGTATGGGGAGGCTTTCGATCGGCAACAGTCTATTTCCCAGAAGAAAGTGTAGGTGTTGTCATTTTAAGTAATAATGGAACATTACAGCCTAAAAATATTCTAAATGATGTTTCTGATATTTTATTTGGGAGTGAAAGCGAGAAAAAAGAAAAAAGGAGTGAGTTGATTGAACAAAAAATAAACGATGCATTTTTTGCTTTGTGTGCCGGAAAATACCAACAAGTTGATGACAAAGATTGTCATTTAACTTTCTTCAAAGAAGGGGAGGATTATTTTGTGAATATATATAATAAGGACTTAAAACTATATGCTAAATCGGATACAGTATTTTTTGTAAAAGAAGCTAAAGCTGAACTTATCTTTCATTTGAGAAATGGTAAGGTAAATAGCCAAACTCTTAAGCAAAACGGTAATAGTTACATGGCATTAAAAGTTGTCGAAAACAAAAAAGAGGCAAATATTAATTACAACAAGTTAGCTGGAGTTTACTATTCAAAGGAACTTGATGTTAAATATGAAATTAGATATATGAATGATGAATTGAAACTTCAAAGTCCAATATTTTCGAATGACATAATTATTGAGCATTTAGAAGATTTGGTATTTATTAGTCATTCAGGCATCATTCAGTCGATTTCATTTTTAGAAAAAAATGGCGCTATTAAAAGCATGGTGATAAATAATCCAAGAGCAAAAAATCTATTATTTGAAAAAATCTATTATTGATATTGAAAAAATTAAAGTAAACCATGGCAAAGAAAAAAGCATTTGCATTAAGATTGAACGAAGAGATGATGGAGGCTGTTGAGAAATGGGCAGAGGATGAGTTCCGAAGCACCAATGGTCAATTGGAATGGATTATTGCCGAAGCTTTGAAAAAATCCGGTAGGTTTAAAAAGAAGAACGAGAAAAAACAGTAATACGAGGGAGCTGAGTGGCTCCCTTTTTTCATGTAGGATCAAGGGTGAAGTTTTAAGTTGAGTAAGCCTGGAAGTTTAGGTTTTTAAAACGAGCTGGCGAATTGGTGAGGGAGAGTTGGAGAGAGGGAGGCTGGGGCGTTGGCGAAGAAGTTAATCCCCAAATAATAACCTACGATAATTCCTTTTAATCCGTGGGAATTAGCGTTCCCTCTTAAAGCGAGCTAGCGAGCAGAATTCATGTAAAACCAAATATATCGTATGGTGTAATTCATTAGTACATTAGTGGCAACTTATGGGTCCATGTTTGTTTTGAGTAAATCTGGAAGATTAGGTTTGCAAAACGAACTGGAGCTTAGGAGACAGGGAAGCGGATTCATTAAGTAGTTCAATCGATTCACTCATTCAGCCATTAATCCGTGTAATCCACAGGTCATCAATGTTAGCAAACGAGCAGTCAATTCGAAAATCCTTTCTGATTCGCGTAAATTAGCGTTCCTCTTTTATTGAGCAAATAAACATTCGTATATTTGTGGTAGCTGTTAATCAATTTTCATCTGGCTAGGCCAATTCTGACGAGCCCATTCAAAAGCGCCCACGGTAAGCGCATGAGAAACATTCATCGAACTTGTTTTGCCTGGGTTTGGAATGAAAACGCTTTGATGACATTTTTGTAAAACCTCATTACTAATACCAAATCGCTCATTACCACACATCAAAACGCATTTTTTCGGAAGAGAGTGGCTAAATATATTTTTGCTCTGCTCTGTGGTCTCTAGGGCCACTACCTCATAACCCTCCTCAATTTGTTCCCAGAATTCTTTTTCAGTAACAATGTGATAATTCACATGGCCTAGGCTGGAATGTGCCACACGAGTCATTTTGCGAGGTCTCATTTCAAAATTCTCATGAATAAAATACACTTCCGAAATACCTAGGTTTCCAGCCAATCTTATGATGGAGCCAGCGTTATCTGGGGTTTTGAGTTCGTAGGCGGCAAGAATCAGAGAATGTTCCTTTTCTTTCTCGTCGAACTCTTTTTCTTTAAAAAACTCTACTGAGTTTCTATATTGGTCTTTCATAGCTTTGGGATGAGGATAAACTAGAAAACCCGACCGGAATGAATCCGAACGGGCTTTTGCGGTTCAGACTATTAGCCTGAAATGTACCTATATTAAATCTATTTTCTTCCGATAAACTCGTCAGAAACTGTCAATTTATGTCTTCCTTTTGCTCTTCTGCGCGCTAAAACTTTTCTTC
Organism: Lentimicrobium sp. S6; assembly: GCF_013166635.1. Classification (NCBI taxonomy): domain Bacteria; kingdom Pseudomonadati; phylum Bacteroidota; class Bacteroidia; order Bacteroidales; family Lentimicrobiaceae; genus Lentimicrobium; species Lentimicrobium sp. S6. The sequence continues at coordinate 45,783 of NZ_JABKBZ010000008.1, forward strand.
CGTTCTTGCTAGCCATTCTAGCTCTGAATCCATGCTTGTTTTTTCTCTTACGTACAGATGGTTGATATGTTCTCTTGCTCATTTTCTTTATTTTTTTGGGACTGCAAAAATACGCCCTTTTTTAATAAATGCAAATATTTTGAATACTTTTTTTTAATAAACAAAAAAGCTTGCAAGTATATGGCCTACAAGCTTTTTTTATTGTTTATTCACTATTATTTTTTAGGAATATTCTTTAATGTTTCTACTAGGAAATCCCAGAATTTACCTACAGTCTCTATATTTACCTTTTCGTCTGGAGAGTGTGGGTTTCTGATAGTTGGACCGAAAGAAATCATATCCCACTTAGGATAGACAGCACCTAATAGTCCGCATTCTAATCCAGCATGGATAGCTTTGATTTCAGGAACTCTTCCGTATTTGTCATTATAAACCTTTTTCATAGTTTCTAATATCTCAGAATTTGGATTTGGTTTCCAACCTGGATAAGCACCATCAAAAGTAACTTCAGCACCAGCTAATGTGAAAACAGATTCCATCATTTCGGCTAAGTCTTTTTTAGCACTTTCCACAGAACTACGTAATAAGCTTTGCACTTCAATTTTAAAGTTTCCGCTTTTAACGATAGCAAGGTTAGTACTGGTTTCAGTCAAGCCTTCCATATCATTACTCATTCTCATCACACCGTTAGGACAAGCATAAACAGCATTGATAACAGCATTCTGGGTTTTCTCATCAATTACAGAGTCTGGCATTGCAGTCTCTTTACAAGTAAATGTGAAATCAGGTTCTACGGAGCTTAACTCGCTTTGAACCATTCCTTCGAAAAATTCAACTGAGTTTTCAAAGTCTGCGCAATGCTCATTAGGAACCACCAAGGTAACAAACGCTTCTCTAGGAATAGCATTTCTCAAACTACCACCAATGATTTTAGAAATTCTTACACCATAATCTTTGGCAGCTTGCTTTAAGAAACGGAACATGATTTTATTAGAGTTACCTCTGCCTAATATGATATCCATTCCTGAGTGACCACCTTTTAATCCTTTAACGATTAATTTGTAAGCAACACTTCCCTTAGGAATATGAGCTTCTTTATATTCAAAAGTTGCTGTACCGTCGATGCCGCCAGCACAACCAATATATAATTCGCCTTCGTCTTCTGAATCAAGATTCAATAAGATATGTCCATCAAGAACATTGTTTTGCAAACCAAATGCACCGGTCATGCCAGTTTCTTCGTCAGCTGTCATTAAAGCTTCAATAGGGCCATGAACTAAATCTTTTGATTCTAAAACAGCCATTGCCGCAGCTACACCCATTCCGTTATCAGCACCAAGAGTAGTTCCGTCGGCTGTTAGCCATTCGCCATCAACATAAGTTTCAATAGGATCAGTTTTAAAGTCATGAACTTTATCGCTGTTTTTTTGCGGAACCATGTCAAGGTGACCTTGTAAAATCACACCTTTTCTATCTTCCATTCCTGGAGTTGCAGGTTTTTTAATGATAATGTTTCCAACTTCATCTTTAATAGTTTCTAAACCTAAGTCTTGACCAAACTTCATCATAAAATCCTGAATAGCATCTTCATGCTTCGAAGGTCTAGGAATTTGTGTTAAACTATAAAAGTGTTTCCAAATTTCCCTTGGGTTTAAGTTGTTTATATCCTTACTCATGTTTAATTGTTTTTGTATTTTTTATGGTGCTAAATTAATAGAATTAATTCATTTCTAAATGTTATTTATCTTTAAAAACATATTTTTCAGAGATAATCGTAGTTTTGCGCCACTGAAATAATGAGTTTATGACGGCAAAGAAATACAAATATCTGTTTTTTGATTTAGATAGAACCTTATGGGATTTCGAGAAAAATTCTGTTTTAACCTTAAAAGAGATTTATGAGGAGGCTAGAATAGGTGATATGGCCATTATTGATTTTGCCGATTTCCATACTTTTTATGTGGACTATAATCATCATTTATGGGATTTGTATAAGGATGGGAAAATTGAGAAAGATTACTTGAGCGTGCAACGATTTAGAGGTAGCCTACAACACTTTAAAATTGATGATGAGGATTTAGCCATAAAAATGGCGAAAGATTATGTGAGAATAAGCCCCACAAAAACAGCCCTTTTCCCTAATGCTATTTTGGTATTAAAAAACTTATCAAAACGCTATTCCATGCATATCATCACAAATGGATTTAATGAGGTGCAGTTTGTGAAGCTAGATAATAGTGGTTTAACTCCTTATTTTGAACAGATTATAACTTCGGAGATGGTAGGTGTGCAAAAGCCTCACAGAGACGTGTTTGACTTTGCTATGAAGCAGGCGGGAGCTTCTGCTGAAGAGTCTTTGATGATAGGCGATGATCAAGTATCTGATATTCAGGGAGCACGAAATGCCCATATAGATCAAGTCTTTGTTGATTTCCATCATGAGGACCTCAGATTTGCTCCTACATTTCATATTCACAGCCTTTCCGAATTGCTCAATTTTCTGTAGAGCTTATTAACATCCAACTGTTTGTTATTTTGTTTCCTAGTCATCTTTCTTGAGCAAATAAGAGATATTTTTATTGTGTGAAAAAAAGATTGTTGTTGAAATAATAAATATATCATGAAAAATCGTTCTATTCGATACTTTTTTACGGCTTTGTTTGCCTTTGCTTTTGTTTTCTCAGGTTCTGTAAATGCTCAAGAACAAACTGATGAAAAGAAGGAACAAACTGAAAAGAAGGAGGAGGCTCCTAAGAAAAAAATCCAAGCAGGGGTTATTAAAGAAGATGCAAAAACCAATGGTTTTCTGCATAACTGGTATGTGGGTGTTAAGGGTGGTGCTACTTTCTTTTTATCTCCTCTGAAAGATAATCCTTTCAGCTGGGGAGCAGGGGTGAGTCTGGGCAAGCAATTAAATACTAAAGTGGGTTTACGTGCTGATTATGTTTATGGTAATATGAAATCTGATGGTGAGTTTGTAAAGCTTAATGAGGATGGTAGTTATTATAAGAACAACCTTTCGGCTAATGTTGATTTTATGGAGATATCACTTTTATTAAAGTTGAGCCTTAATGATTTCTTTTATTCAAAATCACCAAAATACTTAAGAGAACTTTATCTGATAGGTGGTGGTGCTTACACTATGTATAGAACCGAGATTACTGATAGTAATGGTGCGTTTTTAACAGGTACAGGTTATACCTTAGCTGGAGAACAAGAGGCTATGGAAGCTTTAATAGCAGTGCCTTTGGGAATTGGAGTCACCTATAAATTAGGGGCGAAAGATATTGTGAATTTAAATGCAGAATTTGGTTATCGTTTTACATCCTCTCCTGACTTGGGTGGTAATTTGACTGATGATGCCAGCAACTATACTTTTTCTTCACTGGGCTTATTGTTTAATTTGGGTCGTCCTGGTTTGACTCCTCAGAAAATTACTGCTGATATGGTAAGAGAGGATGTAGAGAAAGAGGTGTCTGAGAAATTTGGAAAACAGATTGATGCTAAAATTAAAGCAGAAACCAAGCCTATTAAAGATGATTTAGCTAAACAGTCAGTGGCCGTAGCTAATAATCAGGAGCAATTGAATATTCTACAAGAAGAATTAGAAGCTAGAACAAATGCAATCAAAGAACAATTAGCTGGAGAGGTTTCTGAGGATGCTAATGGTAATATGGTGGTGCGTTCTGCAGGCTCTGGTTCAGGAATTGATATGACCAGTATCTATTTTGCTTTTAACTCTACCTATATCACTCCAGCTATGGAGAGAGAGATTGCGGTTATTGGTAAGATGCTAAAGAAAAACAAGAAATTAAAGTGTGAAGTTGTAGGGAATGCTAGTAATGTTGGTAGTCCTGAGTATAATATGCAACTAAGCCAAAAAAGAGCAGAAGCTGTCATGAATATGTTGATTGATGAATTTAAAATTGATGCAGAAAGATTAACATTAAGCAATAATGGTCTTGATGAGCCTTTAGCAGAGAATATTAAAAGAATTAATCGCAGGGTCGATTTAATTATTAAGTAATGCGGTAAACAGAAATTGATCTGAACAACATAGGGGGAATCCTAGTCTGAAAAGGCTAGGGTTTTTTTGTGTGTTTAGAACCTTGTAGTTTAAAAAATCATATTCCATATTTCCTTTTGAAGACAAGTTTGATGCTGAGTAATCAATAATTCTATTTGTTCAAGTATCGGATGTCTCCCGATGGTATACTGAAACAGCTGGAACTCGCCTAGGGGGGTAATTAGGTCTCGTTTTAAGATTATACGTTACTCTTGTAAAGTCGTGTAGTAAAACGAAGAAGGTCTAGTTACTATATATGAAAACAAGAAAGCTATAAGTTAAAGTTTTATCATCGAAAACGCAATTATTATACCCTTCTAACTTATGTTTATTAATGTTAGCATATACTGTAATATGGCATTTTAGTTTTCTTTTAATCAATACAGGGCATAAAAAAAGCCTCCACAAAGGAGGCTTTACAAATATTGTTGTTAAGATAAATATCTTAGAATAATCTACCTTTTCTAATCACTACTACTAGTCCAATTAATAAACCAGCAATAATAATACCTTTAGAACTTACAGGTACTGGAGGTATTGGAGCAGCAACGATATCTGCAGAAACACGTGATGTTAAGAAAATCCCAGCGTTTGTGCTGTTTGGAAGGCAAACTATATCTTGTGGTGCTGTAGGAATGGTTGCGCCTGTGTATTCTACGTTCCAGAAAGTAGTCCTGAAATTAGATGTAGCTTTACTACTGCCACTGGCATCAGTAATTTCGTAAACCTCTCCGTTTTCAAAAGCTCCACCACCATCAGTAAAAGTAACCCCTAAAACTTGAACCAATTCTGCTTCATAATCTTCAAAGTTATTATTAAATTCATCTAAAGTAATCACTTGAGGATTAAAAGTATTACCAGTAGATGTGGCAGCTCCAGGGTCTTGGTTAGGAACAAATTGTAACATTCCACCATATTCACCTAAAGTACCTGTGATGCCTGTAATACCATCACCTATATTGTAAGTGGTAGTGATTGCTCCTCCATTATCATCAATTAAAATGGCTGCTGTAGCATCTTGAATATACTTTTGATTTCTATAACTTTGTTGAAAAGTTAAAGTAGCTTGACCAGTTAAAATATAAATTTGTGAACCAGTAGCTTGTGTTCTTAACTCTGCTATAGTTGCTACTTCAACTGGAATGATAATTTCATAAGCAGCTGTAGTTACTTGGCTATAATCAGTACCATCAAAAGTAACCGCTTTAAAAGTAGTGGTGGTTGCTACATTGATAGGAGCTGAATATAAGTTGTCAGTATTGTCTGGATCTGTTCCATCTGTTGTGTAATAAATGTCATAAGAAGTTTTAGAAGGAGTTGTCATTGTTACTGTTTGGGCTTCAGTATATGTTCCAGCGATAGGATCGAAAATAGGTGCGGGTACCGATGAAGCTGCATTCTTGAAAAAAGAAAAGTCATCCCAATAAGTAACGGCACTTCCATATGTTCTTACTTCAAAATAAAATTCATTTGCAGTAGCAGGAGCATTTAAAGTAACAGTATACTCAGTCCAAGCTCCGCCATTATTATCTAGGTAAGAGTTGTTAGGGCCTCTTAATTCTGCACCATTATCATTAATGTTAGTTCCAGAATTTTTCCAATATGACCAAATTCGGGCATCAGTTCCATCGCTTTCAACTACCTTGTACCACATTGTTAATGTGTATGATTCTCCAGCGACAATTCCAGTAATTGTTTGACCTAAATCTTTGGTGCCCCCAGTATGTTTTGCAGAATAAGTTCCGCCATGTACTAAGCCAGCTCCAGATTCTTGATCGATATTTTCGACTTTTGTCCAGCTAGTTGGGTGTGTTGCGTCATCCCAGGCTTCAAAATTGCCATTGAGAAGCAGTTCTTGTCCCATAGTTGAAATTGAGAATCCTAAGAAAAGGGCAAATATTAATTGCCAGTGAGTAATTTTCTTCATAATTATTTAGTTTAAAATTGATTTTAAAATGGAGGTCAAATGTAGTAATTTTTTACAAAATATAAAAAATGCTTATGTCCTTAAAGATTATTTAATGTGCAGAGGAGTTAAACGAAAAAAATGCCTGAATGAAATTCAGGCATTTTTTATAGTGTTTATTTAAACTCCATGGTGTCTTTGGTAGTGATTTTTTCACAATAATGACAGCGAAGTTTTAATTCCCCTTTATCAGAAATCACTTTAAAGCGAGTGGGTACTGCTTGGTGATTGGTGATGCACTTAGGATTGAAGCATTTTACAAAATTTTCAACGATCTCAGGGGTATCTACATTTTCTTTTCTGACCACATAAAAATCCTTGATTTCAATAATGGTTGCTGTTGGAGCCACTAATGCAATTTTGTTGATCTCCTCATTTTTGAAATAGCGATCTCTGATTTTGATAATACCTTTTAAGCCGTATTTTTCAGAGTGTAAATTGGTTCCAAAATAGATTTGATTGTTTACTTTGTCTAATTTTAAAATCCTCAAAGCATGAAATAAACTTGCTGCAGGAATATGATCAATCACAGTTCCGTTTTCCAGGGCGGCTACTTTTAATTCTTTTCTTTTATCCATGATTTTCCCTCCTTATTCTTTTAATCCTAATGTATATGCCAAAAGTGCTTCACGAACATAAACTCCATTTAGAGCTTGCTGAAAATAGTATGCCTTAGGATTTTGATCCACGGCCTCTTCTATTTCATTTACCCTTGGAAGTGGGTGTAGCACTTTCATATTATCTTTAGTGTTTTCAAGATGCTCATTCTTGAGGATGTATGAATTCTTAACTTTCTCATATTCCATAGGGTCGGCAAATCGTTCCTTCTGAATTCTGGTCATATAAAGAATATCAACTTTATCCATAGCTTTGTTTAAATCAGTGTATTGAATATAATCTAAACCTGCATCTTTAATGTATTTCTTCACGGCACTTGGCAGTTTTAGCTCTGGAGGAGAAACCAAATGGAAGGTAGCGTTAAATTGAGACATGGCTATTACTAAAGAGTGAACAGTACGTCCATATTTTAGATCACCAACGAATGCAATATGCTTATTCTCTAGAGAGCCCTGAGTTTTCATGATAGAATACATGTCGAGCAAACATTGAGTTGGATGTTGATTGGCACCATCACCAGCATTAATGATAGGTACATCAGAAACTTCGCTGGCCCATCTTGCACTACCGTCTAGAGGATGGCGCATTACGATGAGATCGGAATAGTTAGCCACCGTTTTTATAGTGTCCATTAATGTTTCGCCCTTTGAAACACTAGAATTAGCGGCGTCGGTAAATCCTATAATTTTACCACCTAATTGCGAGATTGCGCTTTCAAAACTTAAGCGTGTACGAGTGGAAGGTTCAAAAAATAGAGTCGCGATTACGTGGTTGTCAAGAATTTTCTGACGAGGATTCTTTTCGAATTCTGCTGCAAGTTCCAGTATCCTAATCTGCTCTTCCTTGCTGTAATCATTAATTGAAATTAAACTTCGGTTCTTCATCTGCTGATTTTTTTTGGTGTAAAATTAGTTATTTTTCAAAAAAAATGGCGACTAAAAAGCCGCCATTGAAATTATAAATTATATTTTTTCACAAAGTCGTCGAGAATGCCTACAAAATCAGGCTGTCCAATTTCTTGTAAATCATAATAAACACGAGTCGCCGGTTTATCAATTTTTACAATTCTTTGGAGGTCGATAGGTGTACCAATAACCACGGCTTCACAATCTGTATTATTAATAGTAGTTTCTAAATCTTTTAATTGCTGAGCACTATATCCCATTGCAGGAAGCAATGCGCCAATATTAGGATAGATTTCGAAAGTCTCGCTGAGTTTCCCAACAGTGTATGGTCTTGGGTCAACGAGTTCTTTTGCGCCATATTTTTTGGCTGCAACAGTACCGGCTCCAATTTTCATTTCCCCATGAGTTAGTGTTGGGCCATCCTCAACTACCAATACTCTCTTTCCTTTGATTATAGAAGGATCATCTACCTTTAATGGAGAAGCGCCATCAACAACAATAGCATTAGGTGCTATTTTTGCGATATTGTCTCTTACAATTTGAATGGCTTCAGGTGCAGCGGTATCCATTTTGTTAATGACCGCTACATCGGCCATTCTTAGTGTGACTTCGCCAGGATAATAAGATAATTCGTGTCCCGGACGGTGAGGATCAACTACTGTTACATTTAAATCTGGAACGTAGAATGGGAAATCATTATTTCCCCCATCCCATAAAACTACATCACAACCGTCAGGATCGTTTTCTGCAGCTCTTAAAATGGCTTCATAATCTACACCAGCGTATATTACATTACCTCTTACCACATGTGGCTCATACTCTTCCATTTCTTCAATGGTGCATTTGTGAAGTTTTAAATCTTCAACAGTGGCAAAGCGTTGAACTTTTTGTGCAACCAAGTCTCCGTATGGCATTGGATGACGAACAGCTACAACTTTAAGACCTTTTTCCATTAAAATTTCAATAATTCTTCTAGAGGTCTGACTTTTTCCACATCCAGTTCTAACAGCGCCAACTGCAATGACGGGCTTAGTACTTTTTACCATAGTGTCTCTAGGACCTAGTAAATTGAAGTTTGCACCTGCAGCATTTACTCTGGCACTCATGCCCATGACCACATTATAAGGTACATCGCTGTATGAGAAAACACAATCGTCAACTTTTAATTCGTCGATTAGTTTTTCTAAATCATCTTCAGCGTAAATTGGAATTCCTTCAGGATATAAATCCCCTGCAAGCTCTGTTGGATACTTCCTGCCATAAATGTCAGGAATTTGAGCTGCTGTAAATGCGACTACATTATAGTCTTCATTGCCGCGGTAATAGGTGTTGAAATTATGGAAATCTCTTCCGGCGGCACCAATAATTAATACGTTTTTTTTCATCTGTTATTAAAATTAAAAAAGTTAATAATGACAGATTTCAAATCTCGCTATGCGAGAGAATCCCATGCGATTTCTTTTTTTTCAGCATGGTTCTTCATTATGAATTAAAAAATATCGTTTACAAAGTTATGAGATTTGAGGAAAATTCAAAACAATAAGTTGAAAATCTAATATTTGTTAGTTTGGAAAATTGTTTTAATTTAGCGGCACACAAAATGCATCATTCATAAATAATTAAGGAGTAATACCTCCTTCCATTTAGTATTAATATAAATTTTTGGAAATCTACTAATCAAACATTTATATTATTATGAAAAAATTTTATCTACTTTTTTTAGCAATGTCTATTTTCTCCTTCTCGGCGATAGGACAAAACGTAATTGAAAAAACGAATTTGACAAAAGATCAAATTGCTCAATTAAAGATGGCAGAAGAACAATCTCCATCTGGGGAGCTTTTTACAATGTACACTGACAATTCATCAAAATCTGTAACTGCAGTTACTAGCTTCCCTTTTGTGGAAACATTTGAAGATGCATCAACAACTAGAGCTGATTGGACACAGATTCAGGAAGTAGGGACTTACTCATGGACCTATGCAGCAGGTTCTTCAGGTGGTAGTATTGGAATAGCTTATGAAGGGGTTCTCAATGCAAGATTCGCTTCTGGTTCCTCAAGAGGTAATAAAACTAAATTGGTTAGTCCAGTAATGGATTTATCAGCATTATCAACTGTTACTGTATCATTTTATTATGGTCAAGAATATTGGTCGCCTGATCAAAATACAACTACAGTTTATTACCGAATAAGTGATACTGATCCTTGGGTTGAGATAGCTGATTTTACAGATAATGTTAATGTATGGACAGAAGCCGTTCTGGATTTACCTAACCCATCTGCTACTTATCAACTAGCATTTGAAGGTACAAACCAATGGGGGCGTGCTAATGTAATTGACTTTGTTACTGTTGATGGTATTGTAGCGCCTCCGCCTCCACCTCCAGGAGCACCATTATCAAATTGGGCATTTATGCTAATTGGTGTTTTAGCTGTTACTACTGTTTTCTTTAAATTCAAAAAATAAATCAAAAATCAATTTAGGAGGTTCTATAGAGTAGACTCCAAATATAAAAACCTCTTCATCCAAATGAAGGGGTTTTTTCTTTTTGAGTTCCAATGACATATTTTTTTAGCAAAGTTCCTGTTTTTTTGATAAGAAAAGTATAAAATTCATAATTAATAGCGTTGATAATAATCCAAAATAATAATATGGAAAAACTAAATTTGCTAATCTCGGAAATTGTTTTAATTTAGCCACACACAACAGACTATCACCCATAAGGATTAATCCTTAATTCTATTTATTGTTAATATAAGTCTTTGATCGTGATTTATTCATCAAAAATTTATATTATTATGAGAAAAATTTATTTGTTTTTATTATCAGTGTCTATTTTCTCCTTCTCGGCGATAGGGCAAAACGAATTTGATCAAGCTAATTTGACAGTAGATCAATTGAAGATGTTAGAAGAACAGTCTCCAACTGGAAATGTTGTTCCGATTTATCCTGAAAATTCATCAAAATCTGTTACTGCAATTACTACTTTTCCTTTTGTTGAAACATTTGAAGATGTATCTACAACTAGAGCTGATTGGACACAGATTCAAGAAGTAGGGACGTACTCATGGACTTTTGCAGCAGGTTCTTCAGGTGGTAGTATTACTACAGCTTTTGAAGGAGTTCTTAATGCAAGATATGCATCTGGTTCCTTTAGAGGTAATAAAACTAAACTGGTTAGTCCGGTAATGGATTTGTCTGGATTCACAACGGTAACCATGTCATTTTATTATGGACAAGAAATCTGGGCGCCAGATTTGAATACAACTGCAGTTTATTACAGAATAAGCGATGCTGATGCTTGGGTTGAAATAGCAAATTTTACAGATGAGGTTACCACTTGGACGGAAGCCATTCTGGATTTGCCTAATCCATCAGCTACTTATCAGGTAGCATTTGAAGGTACAAACAATTTTGGACGTGCTAATGTAATTGACTTTGTTAACGTTGATGGCGACTCGTCCACTCCTCCTCCTCCAAGTGCACCATTATCAAATTGGGTATTTATGTTGATAGGAGTTTTAGCAGTTACTGTAGTATTCATTAAATTCAAGAAATAGATAAAAAATAATTTTGGAGATTCTAAGTGATTAGACTCCGTAAAAAAACCTCTTCACTCAAATGAAGGGGTTTTTTCTGTTTCGGTCCGTAATTATTAATGGAATATTTTACCTTTGCATGATAAATTTAGCGGATGCAATTTAAAGATATTATTGGTCAAAGTGATTTAAAGAAAAGTTTGGTAGAAACGGTGAAAAATGGTAGGATTAGCCATGCTCAGCTTTTTCTAGGAAAAGGAGTGAATGGTAAATTTGCCTTGGCTGTAGCCTATGCACAGTATATCAATTGCCCCGATAGAACAGAAACTGATTCTTGTGGAGTTTGTCTTTCGTGTAAGAAGTATAATGCCATGAGCCATCCTGACTTATTCTTCTCTTTCCCTGTTAATAAAAGCTCAAAAGGGGGAGGTGATAGCGATGCTAAATCAAGAGAAGGTGGTGTTAATCGTTCCACATCTTCTAAAGATTTAATCAGTACCATGTTTTACAAGGATTGGTTAAGTTATTTGAATTCGACTCATTATTACCCTGAATTACAATCTTGGTATAAGAAGATTAATATTGAGAATAAGCAAGGGATAATCAACGTAGAAGAGGCACGGCGCATTGTTAGGGATGTGAGTTTTAAACCAGTTGAAGCCCCGTATAAAATTTTAATCATCTGGCAGCCTGAGAAAATGAATATGAGCTCGGCAAATGTGCTTCTAAAGTTTTTTGAAGAGCCTCCTGCTCATACTATCATCATTATGGTAGCTGATGAGAAAGATCAACTATTAAAAACCATACAATCCCGGTTTCAAATTATTCCTGTTCCCAGAATTGATGATTTTGAATTATATGCTTATTTGAAAACCAAATATTCTAATTTCCCTGAAAATCAAGTTAAAAACGCAGTGGCTTTGTCCGATGGCGATTTGCAAAGAGCAGAACATATTTTAGGAGATGGAGAACAAATGAAAGAACATTTTATGTTGTTTCAAAGTTGGATGAGGATGTGTTATAAAAAGGGAAGTTTAGAAGAGATAAAAACTTTTGTAGAAAAAGTTTCTAGAATTGGGCGTGAGAATCAGAAACACTTTCTCAATTACTCGCTTAGATTGATTCGACAAAGTCTATTGATAAATTATGGGCATCCTTCCTTAAATAAACTTACACATTATGAAAGTGAGTGGTTAACCAAGTTTTCTCCCTTTATTCATATTAACAACGGTATTCAGTTAACAGAAAAATTTGAACAGGCCATTTTTGAAGTGGGTAGAAATGCAAGTGCATCAGTTCTTTTCATGAAATTATCGCTTGATTTGAGCGTATTATTGAAAATTCCTCAGTAACACAAAATTTCTTTTAAATTTGCATATTAGGATTGGTGATTTATTGCCATCCATTAATTCTCGCATAATCATATTCTGACTGAAGAATTATTTTAACTAGAAAACCAAGAATGGATAATAATATAAAAGTTCCGGAGGAAGACATCATGATGTCAAGAGGGTGTTGTGCCTCCAATAAACTACTCGATAAGTCTGCAAATAAAAATGCCAATAGCTGTCCAAAACTGGATTCTCGAGAATGGCTAGCTGATATTCCTACTCCTTTAGGATTTACAAAATCAAATGTGGTGGAAGTAAGGTTTAAAAATTCTCATAAAGCATTTTTTAAAACACCAGACGAATTAGAACTCAATAAAGGAGATATCATTGCTGTAGAAGCATCTCCGGGTCATGATATTGGAATTGTAAGCTTAACAGGTGAAACTGCCCGCTTACAAATGAAGAAAAAGAATATTCGCCCCGATTCCGATTTTGTGAAAAAGGTGTATCGTCGTGCTAGATTGAATGATATTGAAAAATGGATGAAATCGGTGGAGAAGGAAGATCCTACAATGGTGAGAAGTCGACAGTTGGCTAGAGACCTTGGGCTTTCGATGAAGGTGAATGATGTGGAATATCAAGGTGATGGAACCAAAGCCATCTTCTATTATACTGCTGAGGATCGCGTAGATTTTAGGCAGTTGATTAAAGTTTTAGCCGATTCTTTCAAAGTGAGAATCGAGATGAAGCAAATTGGAGTTAGGCAAGAAGCAGCACGAGTAGGTGGAATAGGTAGCTGCGGCAGAGAATTGTGCTGTAGCACTTGGATGACTGATTTTAAATCGGTTACTACTCAGGTGGCTCGTACACAACAACTCTCCTTAAATCCTCAAAAGCTGGCCGGCCAATGTGGTAAACTAAAGTGTTGTTTGAATTTTGAGCAAGATGCTTATATAGATGAATTAGACAAGTTTCCAGACTCCTCTATACCATTATCCACTAGAAAAGGTGACGCTATATATCAAAAAATGGATATATTTAAGAATATTATGTGGTATAGCTATATGGACGACCCTGCTTTTCATCATGCCATCCCAGTGAGTAAAGTGAAGTATATTTTAGCACAGAATAAAAAAGGTAAAAAGCCTGAGAATCTTGAAAAATTTGTGGCAGAAGTAGTTGATGTGGATAAAATGGATGAGAGGAATAAGCAAATTGATCAATGGAAAACGGATTATGGGCAATAAAACAACCCATTATTACATTATATATTAGATGAAACTAAATTTAAAAATAATTCTTGGTTTTGGGTTGTTGGTTAGCTTGTTTTTTACTTCTTGCGATTCTAATCGTTATTTTGAACAAAATATTGAAATAACTGGAGAAGAATGGTCAGCCAATGAATCTATGGATTTTTTTGTGGATATTGAAGATACTAATTCACAATTTAACTTTTATGTGAATGTTCGAAACACCAATGAATATCCTTATGCCAACCTATACATCTTTATAGAGAGCACATTTCCTGATCACATAGTTGCAAGAGATACCGTAGAATTGCAATTGGCAAGTTTAGATGGGAAATGGCTAGGTAGTGGTTATGGTAAGTATAAATATCATCATTTTATTCTCAGAAAGGCCATGCGCTTTGTTCAACTAGGGACATATTCTTTTAAGATTGAACATGGTATGCGAAAAGAACAATTACAAGGGATATCTGATATCGGAATTAGATTAGAGTATTATCCGTAAACAATTTTATATATGTCGGAGCAATTAGAACCCCATTCTATTATTGAAGAAAAAAAGGATAAGAAATATCCTTATAGAAAGTGGATTATCATATTCTGGAGCCTGTTTATTACAGCTTTTGGATTAGGATTTTTAATGTTTGTCCTTATTTCTCAAGGGAAACTGGGGGTTATGCCAACGTTTGAAGAATTAGAAAATCCTTTCATCTCTCAGGCTTCAGTTATTTATTCTGAGGATGGTGAAGAATTAGGATCTTATTTTATTGAAAACAGAAAAGATGTTGATTTTAGGGACTTAAGTCCAAATGTGGTAAATGCATTAGTGGCCACTGAAGATATTCGTTTTTATGAACATTCTGGAATCGATTTTAAAGCCCTGGTTAGAGTTGTTATAGGTGTTTTGAGTGGGAATCATAAAGGAGGAGGCTCTACCATCACTCAACAATTGGCCAAACAATTATATACTAAAATAAGTGCGCGAGATAATAGTAAACGTGTTTTAGAAAAGTTCAACGAGTGGGTGATAGCAGTGAAGTTGGAAAAGAGTTATTCCAAAGATGAAATCATGGCTATGTATTTAAATAAATATGATTTTTTAAATAATGCCGATGGAATTTATTCCGCTTCAAAGGTGTATTTCTCTTCTACTCCTGATTCTTTGAGCCTTACCGAGGCTGCTACCTTAGTAGGAATGCTTAAAAACTCTTCACTTTATAATCCTCTTCGCCGTCCAGAATTAGTTACAAGTAGAAGGAATGTAGTACTGAGTCAAATGAAAAAATATGGCTATATCGACCAGATGGCCTATGATACTGCCATTATTCAGCCTCTGGGATTGGAATATAGAAAATTAGGTCATTCAGAAGGAAGTGCAACTTACTTAAGAGAATATTTGAGGAAATATTTAAAGAGGTGGTGTGCTGAACATGATAAGCCAAATGGTGAGCCTTATAATTTATATCAAGATGGATTGCGGATATATACTACCATAGATTCTCGTATGCAAAATTACGCAGAGGAGTCCGTTCAAGAGCATCTGGGATTAGATTTGCAACCTGCTTTTTATCGACATTGGAATGGCTATACTAATGCGCCATTTGTATTTGATCGAGCCAATGCTCAAGATGAAATTGATAAGCTTCTTTTTACAGCAATGAAGCGCTCTGAACGTTATCGTTTAATGAAAAATAGAGGAGTAACGATGGACTCCATTGAATTGGCTTTTAAAACACCCATATCAATGCGGCTGTTTAGTTGGGAGGGTGATATTGATACGGTACTCACTCCAATGGATAGTATAAGATATTATAAGTCTATTTTGCAATCAGGTTTAATGTCTATGGAGCCAAAAAGCGGGAAAGTAAAAGCATATGTGGGAGGATTGGATTATACCTATTTTAAATATGATCATGTTACTCAAGCTCGCAGACAAGTAGGTTCAACCTTTAAACCCTTTGTTTATACTTTGGCTATGCAGGAGGGGAATATGTCGCCTTGTAGTAAAATGGCAAATGTTCAGCCCATTATTCCTTTGCCAGATGGCAGTTCATGGATACCCAGAAATAGTAATAAGAAATTTGAAGGCAAGGAAGTGACTTTGAAGTGGGCATTGGCCAATTCCATCAATTGGATATCTGCACAGTTAATTGATAAGTATAATCCTAGTGCCGTAGTTAAAATGGCTAGGAATATGGGGATTACAAGTCCTATCCCCGCTGTTCATGCCATCGCTTTAGGGACTCCAGATATTTCTCTTTATGAAATGGTGGGAGGAATGAGTACTTTTGCCAATAAAGGTGTTCACTTACGGCCTTATTTTATTACTCATATTGAGGATAAGAACGGAAATGTATTGGAAGTTTTTGGTCCTGATGCTAATGAGGCCATGAGTGAAGAAACCGCCTATTTAATGATCAGTTTAATGAAGGGTGTTGTTGAAAGTGGAACTGGAGTTCGATTGAGATACAAGTATAATTTCCATAATCCAATTGCAGGAAAAACAGGGACTACTCAGAACCAGTCAGATGGCTGGTTTATGGGCTTAACACCAGATTTAGTAACTGGTGTTTGGGTAGGATGTGAAGATCGTTCAGCACACTTTAGAACCATAACTTTGGGTCAAGGTGCAAATATGGCATTGCCTATTTGGGCGCTTTATATGCGGAAAGTTTATGAGGATCCAGAACTTCATGTTAGCCAAGGGGATTTTGAAAAGCCTTCAAAACCACTCGCTGTAGAAATCGACTGTGAGAAGTTTGATAGAAACCTAAGAAAAGAAGAATTTGAAATGGATGATGATTTCTAAGAATCCTCATTCTTGCTTGCTAATAGACCTATTCAAAGCCTTTTATGAAATCTTGTAATTTGAACATTTCTTAGTCTTATTGATAAGTGTTAAAGCTATGGTTTCTATATCATTTGGGTTTTTATTATTAGCTTAAATGTTCTAAGTTTGCAGTCCTTTTTTAACATCAGAAAATAGTCCTATGTGGAAGTATATTGTCAGAGGAATTTTACGTTACCGCTTTTATAATTTATTGGTTATTGGCTTAATTACTGCTTTCATGGTTTTTATGGCCACCCAGAATAAAATGTCTTATAAGCTAGCACAAATGCTTCCTTCCGATCATCCAATTATGCAGGATTATGATGGGTTTAAAGAAAGATTTGGGCAGGATGGCGCGGTGATGTTTATTGGAGCCCAATTGGATGATATATACCAACTCAATCGATTTAATTCTTGGTATGACTTGACCAAACAATTGTCAGAAGTAGAAGGTGTGGAAGGGGTACTGAGTGTAACCAATATATATACATTAACAAAGAATAGAGAGGAAAAGAAATTTGATTTCGATCCCGTTCTGAAAAAACGACCCGAATCTCAACAAGAATTAGACTCCTTAGCCCAAATCATTCAGGGCTTAAAATTCTACGAAGGCCTCCTTTATAATCCAGATTCTCAGGTGCAAATGATGATGATTACTTTGGATAAAGAGATTTTGAATACCAAAGAAAGGGTACCCCTGATTTATGACATTAAGGATATTTTGGATAGCTTTGGTATGGAGCATGATCTTGAAATGCATTATAGTGGTTTGCCATATATTAGAACGATCACTTCAGATTTAGTAAAAAGAGAATTGAACCTTTTTATCTTTCTTGCATTATTAGTCGCTGCTATTATTCTAACCATTTTCTTTAAGAATTTTCAATCTGTATTCTTCCCTATTTTAATTGTTATTATTGCAACAATATGGACCCTAGGTAGTATTGCTTTAATGGGGTATGAAATTACCATTCTAACAGGTATCATCCCTCCATTATTGATAGTAATAGGGATTGAGAATAGTATCTTTTTACTTAATAAATATCAAACAGAATATAAGGCACACCAGAATAAAGTAAAGGCTTTAAGTAGAATGGTGACCCGTATTGGTAGTGCTAACTTTTTAACTAATGCAACCACTGCAGCTGGTTTTGCAGCATTCATTGTAACGGGGAATAAACTTCTAGTTGAGTTCGGTATCATTGCCTCCATAAATATTCTAGGAATCTATATTCTTACTTTAGTTCTAATTCCTGTTTTCTTTAGCTATTCTAAACCACCTAAATTCAAACGACTAGATAAGATCGATAGTGGACCAACTAGTATTATCCTAGATAAAATGGTGTTTTTAGTATCCAATTATAGAACCAGAACTTATTGGATAAGTATTATTATTGTGGTTGCTGGATTTGTTGGAGTTAGCCAGTTAAAAACCACTGGAAATATTGTTGATGATATTCCTCATGAGGATGTTCTATATACAGATTTAATGTTTTTTGAGGAGCATTTCAATGGAGTAATGCCTTTAGAAATAACTGTAGATACCAGAATGAAGAGAGGTGTTTTAAAACTTAGCTTTATCAAGCGTTTAGATAAACTGAGTACTAAAGTTTTGGGGCAGTATACAGAGTTATCCAAACCATTATCGGTAGCGGATTTGGTGAAATTTAGTAAGCAAGGTTTTTATAATGGAAACCCAAAGAAATATTCAATTCCAAGCAATCAAGAAGCCAACTTCATCATGCAGTATATGCCAAAGATGGAGGGTGGACAGAAAGGACTTATTAACTCCTTTGTAGATGAAGATTTGCAAGTGACTCGTGTGACTGTTCAAATGGCCAACTTGGGAACCAAAGAAATAGAAAGCTTAAAGGACAGTCTCGTCCCACAAATCGAAGCTATTTTCCCATCCGATAAATACGATGTTAAGGTTACGGGAACAAGTGTCGTATTTCTAGAAGGAACCAAATATTTAGTGAAGAACTTGTTTCAGAGTCTCCTCTTGGCCTTATTTGTTATTGCACTTTTAATGGCCTTGTTATTCTCATCGGCGAGAATGGTAGTTATTAGTTTAATCCCAAATCTAATTCCACAGCTATTAACTGCTGCCATGATGGGTTATTTTGGAATTCCAATTAAGCCTTCAACTATTCTTATCTTTAGTATTGCTCTTGGTATTTCTGTTGATAATACCATACATTTCTTGTCGAGATATCGGCTTCATTTGAAAATGAATAATTGGCAAATATCAAAGTCTGTCATCCTTGCTTTAAGGGAGACTGGATACAGTATGATTAATTCATCTATTGTTCTGTTTTTTGGATTCTTTATCTTTACTTTTAGCCAGTTTGGAGGGACTAAAAGTATGGGCTATCTAATCAGCTTTACTTTGTTTGTCGCTTTACTCTCCAACTTGTTTCTTTTACCATCTTTACTATTAACACTAGATAAAAGGATGACTACAAAGCAATTTAAAGAGCCTTTATTAGAAGCTTTGGATGAGAAGAATGAAGAAGATATCGAGGAGTCAAAATTGAATAAGTACAATAAATAGATTTAACATTTTTAATCTAAGAAAATTCAAGATTTATTAGGTTACCACTTTCATTCCATACAGGGCAAACGCGTACTTTTATTTTTCTAATTATTTTTAACAAAGCTAACGCGGATTTGCAATCCGTGTGATTTAAATACATTCCTTAATGTTAATATTTTCGCACGGAAAACATTTCCGCGCTAGCATTATACCTATAGATTAATCTATTTTCTTCTAAAAATAGCTTTTTAACAAAGTGTGCGTTTGCCCTGTCATTCCATATCAAGGGTTTTGTATCTTCGTTATTTATTTGTAACTTAGATTAAAGTTAAAAAAGAACAACCTATGAAAGGAATTATATTAGCTGGAGGAAGCGGTACTCGTCTTCATCCTTTAACCTTAGCCGTTAGTAAACAATTAATGCCCATCTATAATAAGCCAATGATTTATTATCCATTGTCAGTGCTTATGATGGCAGGAATACAAGAGATTTTAATCATCTCAACTCCACACGACCTTCCTCATTTTGAAAGATTATTTGGAACAGGAGAAAACTTGGGCTTGAAATTTAGTTATAAGGTACAGAAAGTACCTAATGGTTTGGCACAGGCTTTTGTTTTAGGTGAAGAGTTTATCGGTGATGATAAAGTGGCTTTGGTCTTAGGAGATAATATATTTTATGGAGAAGGTTTAAGTAAATTACTTCAGGCTAATAGCGATCCTGATGGTGGTGTTGTATATGCTTATCACGTAAATGATCCAGAAAGATATGGTGTAGTAGAGTTTGATGATAATCACAACGCTATCACAATTGAAGAAAAACCAGAAAAACCGAAAAGTCATTATGCTGTTCCTGGTCTGTATTTCTATGATAACTCAGTTATAGAAGTAGCAAAAAATATAAAGCCAAGTGCTAGAGGTGAGTATGAAATTACCGACGTAAATCGTCATTATTTAGAAGAGGGTAAACTAAAAGTTGGTATCCTTGGACGTGGTACAGCCTGGTTAGATACCGGAACCTTCGCTTCATTAAATGAAGCTTCTCAGTTTGTGGAAGCCATCGAAAACCGACAGGGTTTAATGATAGGAGGAATAGAAGAAGTCGCCTATAGAATGGGCTTTATTGACAAAGACCAGTTGAGAAAGTTAGCCGAGCCGTTGGTAAAAAGTGGCTATGGTCAATATTTAATGAATATTTTAAATTAGCTTTTGACCTAGTATAGAATAGTGCTGATAAATAAAATGGCAGAATAAATATTTATTCTGCCATTTTATTTTTGTTAGCATCATTACTACTCTCTATTTAAAATCTCATCGTAGCGACCAGATTTCACTTCTTCATCCAGTTGTTTATACCAGTCTTCACCATATTTTCTGATGAGTGGCTCTTTTAGGAATTCGTAAATGGCCGATTGCTCTTTCTTACCTTTAAGTAAAGCGAGGTCGCAAATTTCCCATTTGTGATAATTGATGGCCTCAAAATCTTTATATTGACTAATTCTGATGGGGTATAGATGGCAAGAGATGGGTTTGTAATAATTGATTTTTCCTTCTCTATATGCTTTTTCAATAGCACATAAGGCGATTTCACCTTCAAAATATACAAAAGCACATTCTTGTCCTTTTACCAAGGTAGTTACAAAGTCTCCATCGCTATCATAGTCAAAAATACCATTTTTACGAACGGCGGCTTTTCCACTTTTGGTCATATAGGGTTTTATCTCATCAAGACAATCCTCTATAACTCCTATTTCTTCCTCTTCTAAAGGAGCTCCACTGTCTCCTTGAATGCAACACTCACCATGGCAGGCATTTAAGTCACAACTAAATTGTTTCTTGACAACCTCCTCCGAAATAATTGTTTTTCCTATTGATATCATTTGGCAAAAGTAAAATTATTTATAGATAACAGGGTATAGTGAAGATTATATATATACAATTTAGATATCATGAAGTTAAAGGGAAATATAGAACTAAAAAAGAGGATGCTACATCAGTAATATCCTCTTTTAAAATATCTTAACAGAACTATTTTTTTGCAGTTCTTGTTGTTCTTGTTGCCGCAGCATATTCTTTAGAATTAAAATCTAAAGAACGCATAATCATTTCGGCTTTCTTATGGTATAAATCCATCTCTGCTCTAATAGGATCGACTCCTTTTGTAGACTCTGCTTTACTTTGATTATACTGTGTTTTAGACCAGCTAATGAATTTCATAATATATGAAAAAGCTTCAATCTGATCTCTTTTTGGAAAATCTTTGAGTTCCTCGATAAGGATTTCAGTGAAGGTGTCATCACCTTTTTCATCCCAAACGTTTAGGACTTCTTTTTTCTCCTTGGAGTTTATTTTTAAATATTTGTCGAAAACTTGATTTACAAATTTCGTTTCTTTGGAAGTAACTTCGCCGTCAACACCAGCAATAGCTACCATTCCACCGTATATAAGCTGTTTAAATGAAAATAATGCCATAATGTGATTAATTATAATTACCCTACAAATATAAGAAAACATTGTTATTTTCCTAAATCAAATTGTTTTTTGCGTATAAAAAACTATTTTCCGTTTGGCTTTGTTTATTTAGTGTTTTGAGCTAAAATAGAAATAGAGCTACTTTTTGTTATTAAGTAATAATTGTTGAATTTTAGTATTCTTTAACCTAAACCTCGCTTAATATTTTTTTAAGTTTGCTTTTTATTCAATGCTATGAACCAAATCAAGAGGATCCTACTGAAAATGACTATGCTACTAGCTTTTATGCTTAGTGGGTTTTTGGTATTTTCACAAGGAAAGGAAAGCTTAGCATTCGAAAGAGGTGAGAGTCTTAAATATTGGGTGTATTATGATGCCCCATTAATAGGAAAGGTTTATGCTGGAAAAGCAACCTTGGAAATTGCCAAAGACAAAGATTTCTTTAATGGAAGAACAACATTTCATGCCATTGGTAGTGGCCGTTCAACAGGTTCTTTTGATTTCTTTTTTAAAGTTCGAGATAAATTTGAATCATGGTTCGATGAAGAATCTTTAAAACCTTACCGGTTTGTTCGAAGGACGAATGAAGGCGGATATAAGGTGGAAGATGATGTAGATTTTGATTACTTGAACATGACCGCTCGTTCTCGTCAACAAGAAATTTCTATTGGTTTGAATACTCAGGATATGGTGTCCGCTTTTTATTTTGCTCGAAACCTGGATATAGATAGTATTCAGGTGGATGATAATTTCCCAATAGATTTCTATTTAGATGATTCGGTATATACTTCTGCTATTATTTACAAAGGAATTGAAATTGTAGAAACCAGTATGGGGAAATTTCGTTGCCATAAGTTTCTTCCTATGGTGATAACTGGGGAGGTTTTTGATAATCCCTATCCTATGAGTCTTTGGATTACTGATGATAAAAATAGAATACCTATTTTAGTGAAATCAGAAATTATTGTTGGTTCTATTAAAGGGGAACTATTCGAATACAAGAACCTTAAATATCCTTTGGGCTCTAAACTCAGTAAGAAGAAAAGGAACAAGTAATCCTGTTAAAAAACATAAAAGCTTTATTTCTTAAGTATACTTCTGTTTACTTTGTGATATGAAAGAATTTTGGAATGAGAGATACCAAGGTGATGAATATGCTTATGGTATGGCGCCTAATAAATATTTAAAAACAGTTTTAAATCGAGTCCATCAAAAGGGTTCTGTGTTGTTTCCTGCAGAAGGAGAAGGACGAAATGCGGTTTATGCTGCTCAATTAGGATTCGGTGTAACTGCCATCGATTTTAGTGATGGTGGAAAAAGAAAGGCTGAGCAATTAGCAAAAGAAAAAGGAGTTTCTATTACATATCATGTTGCCAATCTTCAAAATATCGAATTGGAAGAGGAAAGTTATGATATTTTAGTCCTGATTTTTGCTCACTTCCCTCCTCAAATACGTCAGCTAATTCATCAAAAATATCAAAAATATTTGAAAAAGTATGGAATCGTTATACTAGAAGGCTTTTCGCAATCTCATCTTGAAGTTAGTAAAGAGAATGAGAGAGGAAGTGGCCCAAGAGACGTGAAGATGCTATTTACTAAAGAAATGATTGAAGAAGATTTTTTAGGATTTGAAACTATAGAGTTATCTGAGGAGGTCGCTGTTTTAAATGAAGGTGAGTTTCATCAAGGCAAAAGTTCACTAATTAGATATATGGGAAGGAAGATTTAGTAGATGGGTAAAAGAGTCAATCAAGAGGAAGGGAGTTTTCCAGCTTATGAACTTCGTCATAATGAACAGGTGGTGGATTTTGCTATCCGTTCTGTTGAGGAAGTTATAGAGATGTTTGGGCATCATACTGATACGCCGCATAGCCACAATTACCACACGGTGCTTTGGTCGCAAAATTATTCTGGTCGGCATATTATCGATTATAAGGAATACGAAATGCGACCAAACGATATCTTCTTTGTGAGTCCTGGTCAAGTGCATCAAGTGGACCATTCAGAGAATCCAAAGGGAATGGTGATTTTGTTTTCATGCGATTTTTTAGCCAAGAATGATATCAGTGATACTTTTATTTCTAACCTCAACCTTTTCTCCGATATCGGAAGCACTCCTCCGATTCAAATCTCACACGATTCGGCTTATCAACTCCAAGAACTCGTCTACAAAATTCGCGAACTACTCCCCAAAAACGATCCTTTTAAATTTGATAAAATTGGAGCTTACCTCAAACTATTTCTAATAGAATGTAGTCCTTATTCTCATCCTCCAAAAGCTGAAGATAGCGATCAGTTTCTACAAGCTGGTGGGCAACTAGTCAAGAGTTTTAAATCCCTATTAGAATCTAATTTCAAATCATGGCATAAAGTAGCTGACTATGCCAAAGAATTAAAAATATCATCAGACTATTTGAATAATGTAATAAAGTCAAGTATGAACAAGACTGCAAAAGAACTCATTCAACAAAGATTGATTTTGGAAGCTAAGCGCTTGGGATTGCACACCGAACTTAGTTCTAAAGAAATTGCATTTCAAATAGGATTTCAAGAATCCTCACATTTTAGTCGCTTCTTTAAAAAGGAAGAAAATATATCTTTCACTCAGTTTCGACAGTCCTTAACAAACTCTTAACTAGCTATATCGGATTTTGACATCATCCTCTTGGATTTTGATATCATTCACCTTGAACCTTGCCGTTATCTTTGCATTATAAAATTCAAGGAGGAGAAATGAAGAAAAACATCATAAAATCTGATAGTAGAGGTGAAGCAAATTATCAATGGCTACAAGCCAGGTATAGCTTTAGTTTTGCTGGATATCAGAATAGAGATAGAATGCATTTTGGTGCACTTCGGGTTTTGAATGATGATATTATTCAAGCCGGAACAGGATTTGGAGAGCATCCCCATGATAATATGGAAATTATTACCATTCCTTTGCGAGGAGCAATAAGTCATAAAGATTCCATGAATCATGAGGAGGTGATTGGAGTAAATGAAATTCAGGTGATGAGTGCTGGTACTGGAATATTTCATTCTGAAGAAAATGCCAGTAAATCCGAAGATATCAATTTACTACAACTATGGATATTTCCAAATGAAAGCAATGTAAAGCCTGTTTATGATCAGAAATATTTTCATCCAGAAGAAGCTCAGAATACGTGGCAACAATTAGTTACCAGCGTGACTAAACCCGATGGTAATGCACTGACGATTCATCAAGAAGCTAAAATATCACGAGTATTTATGGAAGCAAATTCTTCGATAAATTATCACCTGGAGGAGTCTAGTTATGGTGTATATCTTTTTATTATTGATGGAGAGGTTGAAATAGAAGGGGAGGCTTTAGAAGCACGAGATGCCATGAGTTTATCAGAAATTCAAGAAACAAAAATAAAGGCCAATCGGTCGGCTTATGTATTGTGCATAGAAGTTCCGAATATTAAGTAGAATTAAATAACAATTAAAAACAATAATGATGAATACAATAAAATCAATATTAGCAGCCGTTATCATATTAGCAAGTGTAGGTGTAATGGCACAGAAAGTAGAAATAGATACCGATAAATCGAGCCTAGAATGGTTGGGAAAAAAGGTAACTGGAGAACATAATGGAAGCATTAGTTTACAAGAAGGTTATGTGGTGATGGAAGGCAAAGCCTTAAAAGGAGGTGAATTTGTAATCGACATGAGCAGTATTGTAAATGCAGATATTGAAGATGCTGAATACAAAGCCAAGCTTGAAGGTCATTTAAAGTCTGAAGATTTTTTCGGAGTTGAAAAATTTCCAACAGCCAAACTTGTGATTAGTAAAAGCTCCAAATTCAAAAAGGATAAAGCCAGTGTTATGGGGGAGTTAACCATAAAAGACATTACTTTACCTATTGAGTTTGAAGTGAAAAAAGATGATGGAAAAATGATGGCCACAGTAGTAGTTGATCGTTCTAAATATGATGTTCGCTACGGTTCTGGTTCTTTTTTCGAGGGCTTAGGCGATAAAATGATTTATGATGATTTTACGCTTACAGTGACTTTGGTTACAAAATAAAATAATAGTATCTCCTCAATTTGATGGTTTTATTATCATTAAATTGAGGTTTTTTATGGAATGAAGAATGTGGCAATGAGTGTATAACTGGAAAAGGGGTGTTGTAAATTGTAACTTTGTTGCTTAAATCAGTTTATGAGATTATTAGCGACCATCCTCCTGTTTGTTTTCTCAGTTTCAGTCTTGGCTCAAGGTAATACTAATAAATATTCTATTAATCCTAAGATTGGAATGAGCTATGATGTGAATACAAAACCTTGGAAATCTTATGGCTTAGGGGTTAATATTTTTTCACTTAAGGATATTTATACTGGAAGTTTTCTGCGATTTAATGAGATAGAATTGTTTGGTCCATCGGAGCCTAGAGAGAATAGAAATGATCTTAGTTTCATGCTGGGAAGATATTTTGGGAGTCGTGTTTTTAGATTTGAATGTCAGTTTGGCTTGAGTTTAGTATGGGGGGGGTAATAGAGGAGCAAAATTATACCATACTGTTTCTGGTTATCAATATGCTACCGAAAACTATTCTAAATTAGGACTTCCTTTAAAGCTTGGTTTTAAGCTAATTCCTCTTGATTTTATGAGTATTGGCCTTGATTTCCAGGCCAGTATTAATTCAGAATTTAGCTTTTTTAGCACATTTCTTAGTTTAGAATTTAGTGTTCTGCGTAATAGCATAAAATCCAGACCAATAGATTAACAATAATTTGATTTTTCGATTTAAGATCCCTATAAAATATTGCTATCTTTGCTCCCCTTAAAATAGTTAAGAATAATAATATATAAATTTATGTCAGAATTACTTACCACAAATCTTCCTTATAAAGTTGCCGATATTTCTTTGGCCGAATGGGGAAGAAAAGAATTAGATATCGCAGAAAGCGAAATGCCAGGCCTGATGTCTCTCCGTGAAAAATACGGTGAAACTAAGCCATTGAACGGAGTTAGAATCATGGGTTCATTACACATGACCATTCAAACTGCTGTTTTAATTGAAACTTTGGTGGCTCTTGGCGCTGATGTAAGATGGTGTAGCTGTAATATATTTTCTACGCAAGATCACGCTGCAGCTGCTATTGCTGCTACTGGTGTTCCTGTGTTTGCTTGGAAAGGCGAAACTTTATCAGAATACTGGTGGTGTACAAATCAAGCTTTAAATTTTCCTGGTGGAAAAGGCCCTCAACTTATTGTTGATGATGGTGGAGATGCTACTCTATTAATCCACAAAGGGTATGCTGCTGAAAAAGATGCAACTGTTTTAGATTACAAGCCTGAAACTGAGGAAGAAGGTGAGATTTTAAAGCTTCTTAAAGGATTATTAAAAGAGGACCCTACAAGATGGGAACGTACAGTTGCTGAATGGAAAGGTGTTTCTGAAGAAACAACAACAGGTGTTCACCGTTTATATCATATGTTTGAAAATGGTGAATTATTAGTTCCAGCTATCAATGTGAACGATTCCGTTACTAAATCTAAATTTGATAACCTTTATGGATGCCGTGAGTCTTTGGCTGATGGTATCAAGAGAGCTACAGATGTGATGCTTGCAGGTAAAGTTGTTGTGGTTGCAGGATATGGTGATGTAGGAAAAGGTTCTGCTCATTCTATGAGATCTTATGGTGCTAGAGTTATAGTTACTGAGATTGATCCTATTTGTGCTTTACAAGCTTCTATGGAAGGTTTTGAAGTAACTACCATGGAGGAAGCAGTTAAAGAAGGAAATGTATTTGTGACTACTACTGGTAACAAAGACGTCATTACAGCTGAGCACATGAGTCAAATGAAAGATCAAGCTATTGTTTGTAATATTGGACATTTTGATAACGAAATCCAAGTGGTACAAATGGAAGCCATTCCTGGTGTTGAGAAAATCAATATCAAACCTCAGGTTGATCGTTATAATTTCCCTGATGGACATTCTATCTTCCTATTGGCTGAAGGCCGCTTAGTGAACTTAGGTTGTGCTACAGGTCACCCAAGTTTTGTAATGAGTAATTCTTTCACCAATCAGACTTTAGCTCAAATTGACCTTTGGGAGAAGAAAGATGAGTATGAAGTTGGCGTTTATCGCTTACCTAAATATTTAGATGAAGAAGTAGCTCGTTTACACCTAGCAAAAATTGGTGTGAAATTAACAGAACTTTCTAAAGAACAAGCTGATTATATTGGCGTTAAAGTGGAAGGTCCTTATAAAGCTGATCACTATAGATATTAGAGTTTAGCTTATCGGAACAAGAAAAAGATGTCATCGCTTTAAGCTATGACATCTTTTTTTTTTGTTTTGGTGGCTTTACCTTTTGAGCACCAGTTCATTAGCGCTATCACTATTCCAATCAATCATCATCTGACGGAAAATAGCATATTCTTCTAAGCTCAATGTTCGTTCGTAAACTTCAATCTTTTGAGAATGAACATTCATAGGGCCTTTTTCGGCCATCATATCAATGATGACAGGATTGATGGTTAATGATTTTGTCACAAAGATTTTCCCATCTTTTCTTTTGACTTCTACTTTCATTTTGGCAAAAGACTCGTCATACTCCATTAAAACTTCTTTTTCTACCCATTCCACACTTTTCGGTAGGGTGATAGAATATTCGTAGACCTCCTCAATTGCTTCTACTACTAAAGGAAACTCTCTATTTGCAGGCAAAGTATTAAAATGTTGAGCTGCAATGCCATTTCTCATTTGAGGAAGTTTCCAGAAATAATAATTCTCTTGCTTTTCGATTTTTCCTTCGTCTTTAATGGCAATGGTGAATTTAGCATTTGAGTTTCCTGAGTATGAGGCTTCAACCTTTTTCTCTTTGTCAAAGGCTAAGCCATTGCTGAAGTTCCTAGTAATACTATTGGTGTCTTCATATAAAGCCAAAGCATCGAAACAGCTTCCATTGA
Source organism: Lentimicrobium sp. S6 (assembly GCF_013166635.1). Taxonomy (NCBI): domain Bacteria; kingdom Pseudomonadati; phylum Bacteroidota; class Bacteroidia; order Bacteroidales; family Lentimicrobiaceae; genus Lentimicrobium; species Lentimicrobium sp. S6. The sequence goes on from NZ_JABKBZ010000008.1 coordinate 74,242, forward strand.
GTTTGAATTGTAGCTGACCAAATATTTGGTTATCGGGATCAATAGTGATTTGAGCATTCAGATAAATTCCAGCTTTTATTTTCTTCAAAGTAATGACCTTGGCTGTTTTTAAATCCAGCATTAAATCGCTTGGAAAATCTAAATCCATAGATTTCTGATTGATTTGAGTGGCTGATAATACAAAGCTTTCCGGCCCTTTTATTTGAACCAAAACACCAAAGTGCTTGAAGTTTGCAAGGTCAGCGATTTGGCTGTGCCATAGTTTCTCTGGCATGAACCCCATTACTTTGGCATCAAATCCAGCTGCTTGTAGTGTTTTTGATAGAAGTATAGACTTCTCTATATCATTTCCAATATTAGCATTCCAAACTTGACTTGGAGTTTGAAGCATGTAATTATGCCATTCCATGGGGAAATGTTTGCTCGAAATATTATCTGCAATATATTTCTGAATGTTTAAAGCCAATTCCATTTTAGTTTTGGCTTCTTTTTTCCAGTTATTTACTTTCTTCAATAAACTAGAAGGTAATTGATCATCCATGGCTTTATTGGCATTAAAGGCGTTTAATGCGCTTGTCATATCGGGGAAAGTAGAGAATGATAATGTTGGGGCTAAATTGTAATTAGCAGGAGCGGATTGCTCAAAAGCTCGTTGACTAATTTTACCAAAAGACCATTTATAAGAACGGTATTTACCATTATTAGACTCCTCAGGTTTTAATTCACTATTCATTAATTCGAACTTCAATGCTCTTCTCGCTGGAACTTTAATCACCACTTTGTAATCTTCCACTGGAACACTCTCTGAGAGGATTTCTGTGCCCATCATTTCTGTCATGAATCCAGGTTTTGAAATCACAGAATATTCTAAATAAATGGTACAACCCACATCTAATCCAGTATGGGTAATCACCATTTCTTCCATTTGATTATAGGCTGGATAATCAGAAGCCGCTCTTGGCAAAACAATATTAAATGCGTTTGCAGGAGCCTCCACTTTGCGTCCATTATTCATAATGGTATAGGACTTGTGGATTTTCAGTTTCTGGAAGTCTGGATTGTAAACCACAAAAGTTTCTCCGAATAATCTGTTGAACGCATAAGGAGTAAGTAATTTTACCTCTTTATAGTATTTGAACTCTATGCTGCCATCGGTATGCATAATATGTTCTTTCTTTATTTTCTTGAAAACAGCATCTGTTTCCTGAGTAAAGCCCATTGTTGTCAGAAATGCTATTGTTATTAGGATAATATATTTCTTCATGATTTTTCTTTTTTCTTCGTGCCTCTTGGTGACTTCTTCGTGGTTCTTTGTGTAATAATTAAATCACACAGTAACATTAAAGGAACCAAAACGGCACAGAGTTTTGTTATTTCTTCAAGATGATTTTTTGATCGGCAAAATGATTCTGGTTGAGGACTGCTTGGCGATACTCTGGCCATTCTTCAGCTTCATAAACTCTTTTTCCTAAGCTTATGGTTTCAGAAAACTGGAGTTTCTTTCCATTTAGCTCATATCCACCATCGAAGCTAACGTATTCAGATGAAACTTTATCAGCAGTTGGAAGTGGAAGTGCTTCATCGTATTTAGGTAGTTCAACCTCTTCATTAATTTCTACTAATCGAGAACAACGATCTTTAAATCCGAATTTCTTGTTTTCTGCAGCAGTATTGGTATAAAGATGTGCCATTGCTCTTTTGAATACGCCAGATGCCATTGGAGGAGTGAAGATAATTTCATTCGCGCCTACAAAGGCATAATCTGGAATTTCATAATGATAAGTAATGGAAACGGGTTCTTCTAAATATTTATCATTGTCAGTATGAGTGACTTTAGTTAATCGAGCATTGGGGTGTAGATTTAGTAATTCTTTCTCTAAATTCTTGTCCCATTCTGTGCGTAATCCGGAGAATACTCTTCTCACAGAAGCATCAGATTGCCCTTCGGCAGTGATGGTAAAGCTACCTTTTAGTAAACCAGCTTTATCTAGTTTAGATTTCCCATTGATTCTCACATAATGGTTTTCAGGTGGAGAAATAGGAGTGTACATTAAATCGGCGCCATCGGGTAATCCCATTAAATAACCTTGTTGTTGCTCAGCGCTCGACCATAATTCTCTAACACCGGGAACCCAAGTAGGGTCGAGTAACTGATAATCGCCATTTCTTCTTTTAACCACTGTTACCGAATGGTTAAACTGGTCGGCAGGTACATCATCTATTCTTTCACCAGCCATTGTCATGGCGGCATAAGATTCAAATCCTGCAGCTCTTAAGAATGAAATTAATAAGCTGGCTTTATCCTTACAAACACCACATCTGTCGGTGAAGTTCATCTCTGCATTATGTAAGGTGAACCCTTCTCCTTCGCCCATGGATATGCCCGAATATCTCATATTGTCGGCAACCCAGTGTGTGAGAACAGAAATACTATCTAACTCTGTTTTGCTCCCTTTTAGAAGTTCATTTACAAATTCTTGAACTTCTTGAGTCGGTGTAAAGGCATCATAATCTTCATTTACAGTATAGAACCATTTTCCTTTGGCATACCAATCAGGACTTGTTGACATCAACAGCTTGGTATTTACATTGTTTTTGCTCACCATTCCTGATTCTCTTTCAGCAGGCATAATGTTTCTTTTCGTAAATATGTATTCAATGCGCTCCCCTTGGAATTGTAATTTGGAAGTTAACTCTCCATAAAATATCTCATACTGCAACATTTTATCCTTAGGGATACTTAAAACATACGTTTTTTCCAGTATGGGTTCGTTGCTCCAAAAAGGAACGATATCATAAAAATGGCCTCGCATTGGAGGTATATATTTGTCATTGTCATCATCACTAGCTCCTTGTAAAAGCGCATAAGTATAGCCTTTTTTAAAGGTGATGATTTCTAATGCATCTCCTGGCTCTAAACGACCAACTTCAATCATCTTTTCACGTGCTCCCCAGTAAATAGCTCTTGCTGGTGCCGCATAATCTAGTACTGGGTTTTCAATGGTTTTAGTATCTCCATTGGCTTTATGTATAATTACTTTTTGAATTTCCACATAGGCAGAAAGAGGATCGTAGCCCACTTTTACAATATGGTTTTGTTTGGCCCCTTGTAGGGTCAAGATTTTAACCAATTTGTGCATTTGATAGTAACTTAAGCCTGTGGCTTGCATTTCAACAGAGGTGCTGTCAAAAATCACTACCACATCAGATTTAGGAAATGTTTTGGAATCTCCTGCTTTAGCGATGAGATCTTGCATATTCTGAGCCTGAAGTATCAGCGCAAAGAACAGCATAGCCATCATTATGGATATTTTTTTCATGTGTTTGTTTTTAAAAGATGGGCTAAGTTAGGAATATTTGTAAAACAAAACCCATTAAAACGACCTTAAAGACGTCGTTTTAATGGGTTATAAATTAACCTGAAAAAAGGTTTAACAGCTAGCTTGGTTAAGCATTCTCTATTTTTTAGCTTTAATAGAACAGCCTACTGCTTTAGTTAGGTTAGGTTCAGGTTTCTTACCAGCTAAGAGAGCATCAATGGCATCAGACAGATAGGTTTTTTCCACTTGTGATGCGTCTTTTGAATTATCATCAATGGCTCCTATATAGGAAACTACAAATTTGCCATTTTCATTATTTAACAAATAAACATGTGGCGTTTTTGTGGCTCCATAAACGGGATATACTTCTTGATTCTCATCGAAAAGATAGGGGAAAGAGAATCCTTTTTCTTTGGCTCTTATCTTCATGTTCTCGAAAGAGTCTTCAGGATAGGAGATGGGATCATTAGGGTTGATGGCCACTACTGGAAAGCCTAAGTCCTTATATTTATTATCTAAGGCAATAATTCTGTCTTCATAGGCCACAGAAAAAGGACAGTGATTACAGGTAAAAATGACTACGACTCCTTTTTCAGAACTATATTCTGAAAGAGAAACCATTTGGTTATCGATGTTTTTCAAGTTAAAGTTTATGGCCTTGTCGCCAATTTTATAGCCTTGAGCAAATGTGAAGGAAGTCACTAGAAGTAATAATATTAAAAGATTATTTTTTTTCATTTTATTTTAGTTTAATTTCGGTAATATCTATAAGATCTGAATAGGTTAAGGTGGAATTATAGAATTCCTTATTTTGTTTTTGAATGATTTGTGTGACCGGAATATCGCCATCCCAATCTTTATTTACTTTATTAATCCAAACATTAGCATCATCATCTAATACTACCACTTCTGCTTGAATTCCATTTTCTCTAATAAATGGTTTGACTCTTGAATCAATCTGCGAAGGAAAGTCTAAGCTGACTAAAATCATTTTAAACTTCTGATCTTTCAGTAAAGTATTCAGTTTGATAAAATCAGGAAGTTCCTCTACACAGGGTTTACACCATGTGGCCCAATAATTGACCAAATATAAGGTGTCTGAATCATTCATGTATTTTTTTTCTAATTCATGAAACTTAATGACTTCAATGTTTTGACCCATAACTATAAGAGGAGCCAGTAAGATGAAAAGGATAAATGTTTTAAAAGATTTCATAATTCCTTATTATTAAGTGTGATACAAAAATACAACAAAGAATTCGCTTTTGTTTTCTTTTACTCAAACTGAATTTATAATGAATTGTTATTATTCATCATTTAGGAAATCTGTGATTTTTAGATACTCTTTAAACCTTATTCAGGTATATTGGACTTTTTAATTGTTCTTTACTTCATGTTTGTTTTATATTTGTCTAAAATTATCCAAATTAAATAATCATGATAAAACAATCTTTACTAATTGTTTTAGGGCTGTTGTTGACACTGCCTTTTGCCTTAATTGGCCAAAATGAAACAAAAGAAGCACCGAAGTCTGAAAGTAATACTTTTATTTATAGGCCTAAGAAAGGGGAGTTTCATATTGGTATTCAAGATATAAGAGTGAACTTTTATGAAGGTGAGAAGACCTATATTAACATATCACCAAGAATTGGATATATGATATCTAATAAAGATATGGTATTCGCAGATGCCTTTTTTTCTAACCTATTTGTTTCTAATTCTTATAAAAATTTTGAATTTGGTCTGAATTATAGAAGATATTTCAGAGAATTTACATTTCAACCATTTGCTCAATTGGGGATAGGTCATGGGCATATAGAATATCCTAGTTATGATTTTATTGCCGATAGAGATGATGATTATATATATGTAAATATTGGAGTTGGAGTATCGTATCGATACAAAAGATGGTCTTTTGAAACGGGTTTAGAAATATTGTTAAATGACACAAATATTCGTAATGTTTCCATAAAGCCTATGCTTGGTGCTTCTTTCTCTTTCTAGTTTAAGTACCAAGAGTGCCAGGAATTGAAGAAATCAACATCTTGGTATATTCGTTTTTTGGGTTTTTATATAACTCATCGGCTTCTTCTATTTCTACAAACTCCCCTTCTTGCATTACCATGATTCTGTCGCTCATATATTTCACCACTGATAAATCGTGGGAGATGAACAAGTAAGAGAGCTGGAATTCATCTTTTAAATCGTTGAGGAGGTTGAGGATTTGAGCTTGCACTGATACATCTAAAGCGGAAACCGATTCGTCACAAATGATAATTTCTGGTTTCATGGCAAGCGCTCGAGCAATGGAGATTCTTTGTCTCTGCCCGCCTGAGAAGTCTGAAGGCTTTTTGTTAAATTGGTCTTGAGTGATTCCTGTTTTCTCGAGTAATAAAAGAGCCTCTTCTTTGGCTTTAGTTTTGGAGTAGTTTAAGTGGACCAACATGGGCTCCATCACTGTTTGACCTATGCTGATGGCGGGATTTAATGAGCCATAAGGGTCTTGAAAGATGATCTGCATTTTCTGACGAAATTGCCTCCATTCTCGATTTGAAAACTGGAGGATATCTTGCTTGTCCCACCAGATTTTACCCGATTCACTTTTTAGCAATCCCAATAATGCTCTACTCAAAGAAGTTTTTCCGCAACCCGATTCACCCACCAAACCCAAAGTCTCGCCTTTGTATAATTCAAAGTTGACTGATTTTACAGCTTGATGTCTTTGTTTTACCCTCCCCAAAATATTTTTTTTCATCACATAAGAAACCACCAAGTCTTCTATCTTTAACAGAGGAGGTTTGGAATACATGTTTTCATGAATAGCCTTCCTTTTTTTTGGAGCTATATAAACTATTTCTTTAGATTGGTGGCCTTGCAAGAAATCACTAACAGATGCTAATCTTCTTGGTCTTTTGTCAAGAGGAGGTCTGCAAGCCATTAAGGCTTTTGTATAATCATGTTGAGGGTTATTCAATACTTGCTCCACTTTTCCACTTTCTACTAGTTTTCCTCTAAACATGACTGCAATTTCATCTGCGATATCTGCTACTACTCCAAGATCGTGTGTAATGAATAATACACTAGTATTATACTTCTCTTTGAGGTTTTTAATGAGATCTAAAATGGTTTTTTGTACAGAAACATCTAAGGCAGTGGTAGGCTCGTCGGCTATTAAGAGTTCTGGTTCATTGGCCATAGCCATGGCAATCATTAATCTTTGTTTTTGTCCACCGCTGAGTTCATGAGGATAGCTTTTATACAATCTTTCAATATCAGGAAGACGAACGGCTTCCATTATTTGAAGAACCTTTAATTTGAGCTCTTTTGCAGATACTTCATGATGTATAGCGATAACTTCACTTAATTGCTTACCGCATTTTTGAACTGGGTTTAATGCGCTCATGGGTTCTTGGAAAATCATCGAGATTCTATTTCCTCTCAATTTTCGGAACTTTTCTGGCTTCATTTGTAATAGCTCCTCTTTTTCATTATCTTTGAGCTGCAGTATGATTTGGCCCTCAGTGATTTCTGCTTTTTGATGGAGTAGTTGCATGATAGCCATAGAGGTGATGGATTTTCCAGATCCCGATTCTCCCACCAATCCTACCGTTTTACCACGGGGAATGGTTAAACACAAATCATTAACCACCACTTTTTTGCTTGTGGCTTCAGGAAAAGCTATACTTAAATTTGATATCTCTATGGTGGATGTCAATAGAATGAAGATTAAAGATTAACGCATCAAATATAATCATTATGATTCAATCCTTGTTAGAAGATTTTTTGAATTTGATTTACCCCAGAACCTGCATGGCTTGTGGTAATACCTTGTTTCGTCATGAGGAAGTCATTTGTTCTCACTGTTTGATTCACTTACCTAAAACCTTCTATCATAAAGACCCTAAAAACCCCTTATTGAGTTTGTTTTGGGGAAAGATTCCAATCGAGATGGTATCTTCTTTCTATTTTTATAATAAAGGAAACAAGGTTCAGAATCTGATTCATCAATTGAAGTATAATAAGCAACCTGAAATTGGGGTTTATTTGGGTAAAAGATATGGCGTTTTTCTAAAGAAAAGCGAATGTTTTAGGCATGTTAATTTGATAATTCCAGTGCCTCTTCATCATTCAAAGCAAAAAATTAGAGGTTATAATCAGGCAGAAATGATAGCAAAAGGTTTGTCGGAAAGCATGGATATTCCTTATGATTATACTAGCTTTATTAGAAGTTCTGAAACAGAAACTCAAACTAAAAAAACCAAACTCGAGCGTTGGGAAAATGTGAAGAATAAATTTAAAGTAGAGGAGGTCGATAAGTTGAAAAATCAGCATATTCTATTGGTTGACGATGTGATTACCACAGGGTCTACTTTAGAAGCTTGTGCACAGGTGTTATTGGAAGTAGAAGGAGTAAAAATTAGTATGGTGAGTATGGCAGCTGCTCATAGATAGTGCTTGCCAGAAAACGCCAATTTCTTCGTTACTCTTGTTTTGAAAATAGTTATTTACAAATGTAAACGCCTGATTTTCAAAACTGCGAAAACCTCGAACTTGACGCCTTCTGACAAAGCACTCCAAAAATCAGTAGTTTTCTTGCTGACACTAGATAGTAGTTTTAAGGGAATTGCATAATTATTGAAATTGGACTATTAAAGCCAATCTTTCATCTAACTACTTCGTTGCCTATTTTTTAAAGTCCTCATTTACAATAGTAAACTGTGGGTTTGAGAAATCTGCCGCCTCGTATTTGAATGAAGTATTAACCTATTAAATGGTCTTGCTCTATTGCATAAAAAAAAGATGTCATCGCTCTAAGCGATGACATCTTTTATCTTTTTTTGAAAATTGTTTTACTTCAAACCACGCTTTTTCAAAAGAGGATCAATACTTGGCTCTTGGCCACGGAAGTTTACAAATAACGTCATTGGGTCATCTGAACCACCTCTTGAGATGATATTGTCTCTTAGGCTTTGACCTAATTCACGGTTGAATAAACCTTGTTCAGCAAATGCTTCAAAGGCATCACTGTCTAATACGGCTGCCCAGATATAAACATAATAACCAGCTGCATATCCTTCACTACTAAATGCATGAGAGAAATAGTTCGTTCTATATCTTGGAATGATAGCATCAATTAAACCCAGTTCATCCATAGTGTTTTGCTCGAAAATATTCATGTCAACATCTGCTGCTTTTGGTGCAGTATGATAAGCCATATCTAATAAGCTAGCAGCTAAATACTCTGTAGTCACAAAGCCTTGGTTGAACTGGCTACTCTTTTGTAATTTCTCTATTAAATTCTGAGGAATCAATTCACCTGTTTTATAATGAAAAGCATATAGCTCTAACATTTCTGGTTGTAAAGCCCAGTTCTCCATAATTTGAGAAGGAAGTTCAACAAAATCTCTTTTCACTGAAGTACCACTAATGCTTTGGTATTCCACATTAGATAAGAAACCGTGTAAAGCATGTCCAAATTCATGGAATAATGTTTCCACTTCATCAATACTTAATAAAGATGGAGCATCGGCTGTTGGTTTAGTGAAATTACATACGTTTACAATAATTGGAGCAACAAAATCTTCTCCAGCACCTGATTGCTTACGATAAGCTTCCATCCATGCGCCACCTCTTTTTGAGCTACGAGGGAAGAAATCAACATAGAAGATACCCACATGAGTTTTTCCATCAGCTTCTAAAATCTCATAAGTCTCAACATCTTTATGATAAACGGGAAGGTCAGTTCTTTTCTTGAATTTAAGGCCATATAGTCTACCTGCCAATTCAAAAGCACCTTTTTTAGTTTGCTCTAAAGAGAAGTAAGGACGCAATTCATTTTCATCAAGGTCGAATTTTTCTTTTCTTAATTTTTCAGTATAATACCACCAATCCCAGCTTTTTAATTCACCTTTTACGCCACTTTTATTCATGATGGCTTGTAATTCAAAAGCTTCTTGTGTAGCTTTTGCTAATGATGGTTTCCAAAGATCCATTAATAGTTTATACACATTTTCTGGAGTTTGAGCCATGTTTTTAGCAATGGCATATTCTGCAAAATTGTTGAAACCTAATAGTTGAGCTTTTTGTTCTCTTAAAACTAGAATCTCAGCAATAATTGTATTAGTACTATAAGGTTCTTTTTTGCCTCGATTCATCCAGGCAGTATAGAGTTCTTCTCTTTTTGCTCTGTTATCGGCATATTGCATAAAAGGAATCCAGCTTGGCTTATCTAATGTGAAAGCCCATCCTGTTTTACCTTTTTCTTTAGCGACAACAGCTGCTGCTTCTTTTACTGAGGCTGGTAAGCCTGCTAATTCTTTCTCGTCTTCTATCAACATGAAAAAGTTATTACCTTCTTCTAGTAATAAATGACCGAACTTAGGATATAAAGAAGCTAATTTTTCATTGATGACTCTTAACTTTGCTTGGTCAGCATCGTTTAAATCGGAACCTCCTCTAATAAATCCTTTGTATAATATGTCAAGCAATGCTTTTTGTTCTTGGTTTAATGCTTGATCGTTTCCTTTTTCGACTTCGATATTCATATCTTTTTGTTGATCAGCAACGGCTTTCACCTTTTTAAATAAACCAGCATTGAGCATGATGTTGTCTTTGTGGTTAGCCAATTTTGGTGCGATTTTACCAGTAATAGCTGTTAAGTCGGGGTTAGTGTTAGCTTCAGTTAAGTTGAAGAATACACCACTCACTCTTCTTAAGTCTTCACCACTTTTGTCTAAAGCAATAATGGTATTCTCAAAAGTAGGAGCTTCAGTATTGTTTACTATAGCAGCAATCTCGTCGTTTTGAATTTCAATGGCTCTTTCAAAAGCTGGCATATAATCAGCTTCTTTTATTTTATCAAATGGAGGAACGCCAAATGGAGTATCCCACTCTGCAAAAAATGGATTTTCAGTCATGTCTTTTTCTGGGGCTTTGTTTTCGCAAGCCGATAGCATAATAACTGCCATCAACAATAATAAAGATATCTTTCTCATTATGGATTAATTATTAACGTTTGTTAGAAAGACAAAAATAGAGGTTTAGAATGAGCAAAATGATAAAATGACACATTTACCCATCAAAATGGAACAGTTCTAATTTGCTATAGCAATGCAAGCAAACCTTAGCTAACTAGTATAAGCTGATTAGGATGAATGGTTACTAGGTTTGGGAATCTTTTCTTTCCCCAGTTATATAATTCTATAGACTCTTCTGGAGTGAGCATTTTATAAGCTTTCTTAAGTTCTTTCTTGAATAGACTCGTATCAATAGTCATTTTTTCAAGTATCATTTTACAATAATGCAACATAGACTCAGTTTTTTTTGATGCTTTATTAAATAACTGGTCGAGCTAATATTTAGTATAAATGGCTTTGTTAAGAAAGATTAAAAATACAAAATGAAATATCCATTATCAAGTTATACAAGGCAAAAAAAGGTTGGCAGATAGCGTTTACCCTTTTTTAGCTCTGAAAGAAAAATAAAAACTATATATTTGAAATAAATTATAGTCAGATGAATAAATATGCCATTCTCATTTTTGCCCTTTTGTTTAACATCAGTTCTTGTATGATTGCTCAGGAAAATGACAATACAGTAAAAGTCTCCTCTTTAGAAAGGAGTATTACCAAAGGAAAAGATATTTATATATCAGGTGCTATAATAGAAGGTGAACTTGACTTTACAAAGCTCACAGATTATTATGTGGAAGGACCTCATATTAAAAGAGGAACGATATCATCCTCAATAACTTTCATCAATTGTTCTTTTTCAGATAATATTCTGGCATATAAGAGTGAAGGAAAAACTGATCATAGAATCAGCTTTATAAAAAACATTACTTTCATTAATTGTGAATTTAATGCTGATGTTATTTTGAAAGAAATTGTCGTGAATGGGCTTGCCAATTTTTCAAAGAGTACTTTTGAAGGTATTATAGATATTGAAGGTGCTGATTTTAGAAGTATTGACAATTATTTTGCTGAATGTATTTTTAATGGCAAATTTAAAGCCCAAAGAACTTGTTTTAATGGTAATGTTAATTTTTTGAAATCAGAATTCTTTGGATTGGCTAGTTTTCAGCATGCTACTTTTAATGGAGATGTTCAGTTTGGGGCATGTGTGTTTTATGACCATCTAGATTTATCTTTAATCAAAGCCACCGATAATTTTATTATGAATTACGTGATTTTGCATAAAAAAGCCATTATGAATAATGGAAATTATATGGGAAGAGTTGAATTTCAACAGACTGTTTTTAATGCACCAATCGAAATGAAAGGAAATGTTTATACTTTTCCTGTGAAGTTTAATAATGCTATAATTGAAGCAGAAATCTCAGTTGACAATTCCAGGTTTTTATCTGGAATGCCTGAACTTGATAATATAAATAGTGATAAAGGTCTATCAATTGATTTTTCAAAAGCTCAAATATCTACCTTACAAATAATACAGAATTAATTTAAAATATCGCGATATGAAAAATATTAAATACCTTTCAATAATAGGCACTATAGTATTTGCCTTTGTTATGTCAGTAAGCCTTTCTTCATGTGATAAGGATGGAAACTTGTTACTTGAAGACGAAGAATTGGCAATAGTATTAGGTTGGCTGTTTGATGGAGCAACAGATGAAAATCACGAAGAGATTGAAGACGATGTGGTTATTGATCCCGAACCTGTTGATCCCAATGATTTACCTAGTTCAGTTAGTATGCTGTCTAATTTTCCTCCTATTGGTGATCAGGGTCAATATGGAACCTGTGTATCATGGGCTGTCGGTTATAATTTGCGCACAGCTTTAGAAGCACAAGACAAAGGTTATTCAAGTACTGATTTACAAGATCCTTCCAAGCAATTTAGTCCTAAATATTTATTTTGGGCTATTCCTAATAATTTAAAAGGTTCCAGTTGTGATGGAACAAATTTTGAATATGCCTTTGATGTCATGTTATCTTCTGGAATAGCTACACATTCAACTGTTCCCTATGAGAGTTTAGGCGACTGTTCTTCAGCTACCCAATCTTCTTGGGATAATGAGGCTAATAATTTTAAAATTGATAATTATAGAGAGATTCCCGAGTTAACTCAAAATAGTCAAGTGGATTCAGAAATAAAAATTAACCTCTTGAAAAAATATTTGGCCCAAGGACGTCCTATTGCTTTCGGTGCTAAATTGGGAGATAATTTTATGTCCTGGAATTCCGATGATGTGATTTCTTCAGATTCTTATGCCTATAATGGTCAGCATGCTTATCATGCCATGACTCTTTCTGGCTATAATGACAATAAAGGTATTGGCGGAGGAGCATTTGAAGTTGTAAACTCTTGGAATACTACTTGGGGAAATAGTGGTCGTATATGGGTTGATTATGACTTCTTTGTTGACGAGTTCTGTTTTGCTGCTTTTGTAGCGGCAATAGAACCTGGAATAGGTTATAATCCTGAAGAAGATAATTCAAGTGGAAAAGACCTTATTGCTTGGAATCTTATTGATGAAACGAACCCAGAGAGTAGTAGTCCTTTAGATAGAGTTATTACCTATGAAGTTTATAATATTGGCCAGGAAGCCATTCTTGCAAGTGAAGATTGGAATATATCCTATGTGATATACAATGCTTATGATGCTAGTGAATTCGATATATTAATCTATGATTATTATTCTGATGATTATGGAAATTATGGAGAAGATGGGCTTTTAACAGAAGAAATGGGAGATGTTTATGGTATGGCTGCTAACTGGTGGAATTATATTGATGTGCCAGCAGGAGCTGGTGTGGCTGAAACACTTTATGGAGAAGAGGATGCGTCTTTCTATTTTCAATATACCATACCAGAGTATACCGGAGACTATTACTTAGTGATGATTGCTGATGGTTTTGATGGTATAAGTGAGTCAGATGAGACCAATAATTATTTCTATTTTACTGGTGCCGATGGTGAACCTCTTAGAATTGAAAATGGTATCATTACAGGTAATGTGAAAAATTTGAAAAGCATGCAAATGACAAGCAAGCCTAAAAAGGGAGATAGCTCGCCCATTCCTACTGCTCGTACGCAACGAAACCTGAATACCTATAGACCTCACCTCATTCAAAAGGTAATAAAGTCACAAAAAGAAAGTGGTGAATGGCAAGAAAGATTGAATAGATTTAAATCGGAAAACCCAGCTGCGAAAAAATATAAAGTAAAGAAATAGCATTATTGACTATTATAAATTGAGAAATAAAAAAAGCCAGATTTATCTGGCTTTTTTTATTTGTTTTATTTCTGCTTAAGAGTGTCCACCAACCACAATTCTCATGATCTTTAAATTCAAAGCAAAGAATTGATAAATCTGTACAATTAAACACCTTCTCCAAAACATAGTCCATTTTGAGGGACGGGTTGCGAAGGACTGATTGCTATAAGGTGTGTTTTTTAACCTTTCGTGTAAATTAGCCATAATAATATATTTTAGTTTTTTTTATTCGGGAATTAATGACCAGCCTAGTTTAGCTTTAGCCTTATAAAGAAACATATAGTGCATAAATAATTTCATCCAATGGCCAGCAAGTCCTACAACACCAACTGTTTTGCTAATATCTCTACCATATTTTGGATATTTTTCCCAATCAGGAACAATAGGAGAAACAGTCATGGTAGCAGCTTGACCAGATAATGGGCCATAGCCGGCAGATACAATGCATGCAGCTCCTTGTTTTGCCATAGAAGCTTTGTGAGGATGGCCTTCTCGACCAGTTTTTATTCTGTAGGCGATATTTTCTGCTACAATTTTACCTATTACTCCAGAAGGCATTCCTGTTCTTGGAGGTGTTGGGAAAATGGGAGTTCCGTTTTTACTTTTCATGGGTTTTGACATTCCATGAGGAGGTGCAAAAGCAATTCCACTGGCATACATATTATCATAGGCAGGGCTCTGATAAATTTCTGGCCAATCACTAGCTTTCCATTCGTCGTATGGTTTGCCACTATAGTCTGCATCTACTTTCATCATACCATTTGGTACAAATACTTTAGCAGTAATATCTTCGCCTTTTTTATCGAAGGCTTTCATGTTGGCTCCTTTAAAACCAGGAATGAGCATGGAGAAATCAAATTTTTGTTCTTTCATTTCACCATCAAGATTCTCGTAATACGCAATACCTTCTTCCACCTTGTAAACTCCTGCTCTCTTAATCCAACTGATACCATACTCCGCTAAAATCGATTCGGTAAAAACTTTAGTTGGAGTTATATAGCCTCCTCTTTTTACATAGGCTCCTCCCATTCCGAAATCACCTAATTCGTACTCATTGGTGATCCAAACGATATCTGCCATTTTCTGGAGTTTTCGTTTATTGATTTCGAAAGCAATATTTAAAGCATATTCAAAAGCAGCCCCTTGGCAAGTCGCCATTCCATGTCCAGTGCCAATTAAGAAAGTTTGGTGTTCCCCATTCTCCATTTTTTCCAATGATACTTTTAGGTTTTTCCATGCATGGGCTGCATGGTCGTAAGTACAAACAGAATTTGAATATTTATCGGGGCCTAGGCCTTCAGTTGCTGCAAAGTTCAAAGTTGGACCAGTTCCATTTACCAGATAATCATAAGCCACATCTTCTTCTTGACCTTGCTTCTCGGGGTCTACATATTTGATCCTTACAAAGCCCGTTTCGTTTTTGTCATCACCTTCTGGGTGAATAGACATTCCTAGGGCTTGTTTATATTGGATGCCTTGTTTGTCATAAACTGGTTTTAGTTTGAAAATAACATCCTCTGGTTTCATCAAGCCAACGCCAACCCAGATATTGGATGGAACCCATTGGTAATTACTATTGGGACTCACTACTATTACTTCGTGTGTTTTATTCAGCTTTTTGCGTAAATATAAGGCGGCCGTATGACCAGAAATACCTGCGCCAAGAACTATAACTCTTGCCATATTGTTAGATTTTGATTAGTTTTGACTATTTCCGAATTAAATGTGTTGTTATTTAAAAATGAGCTGCTTACAAAGTTATGAAAAATATCATTGTAGCGCATTGGTCGCACTAATTTATTTTCTAGAATTTAGTTAAAAACCCATGTAACACAGATATATCAGTAGATAGAGCTTTGCATAAAAATTCGAATAAGACTAGTTTTGTGAATTATTTTGGTATTTATATACCTAAATTAGGAAGGCGTTTATAGACTTTTGGGTTTGTATTTGATATGGTTTTTTAGTTTCATTACTTCAAACCGAAGCGTGAATTGATAAAACTGGATGAGATTCTATTTAAAAATATACTTTTTCGAAATCCAATGTAAAAATAAACCTCGACTCATTAAGAAGGCGATAAATGCAAACCACAATCCATGATTTCCAAATAAAGGGTATAGCACAAAAAATAGAGGAAAGAACACAAAAAGAGAACTTACAATCATTGAATTTCGCATAGGTACAGCTTCTGTAGCACCTATATAAACCCCATCCCATATAAATGCAGCAAAACTGATGATGGGCATGATTCCGATCCAGATAAAATAAGGTTGGGCACTTTGTATTAAATGCGGAAGGTCGGTTAGTATTCCCATGATTTGACTTCCAAAAAGAAAGTATAATAAAGAAAATGGAAGGCTGATGAAAAATCCCCAAGTAAAAATTTTGTAGACCAAAGGTTTGAGGCTAGCATGTTTGTCTTCACCAATATGCTTTCCAACTAAAGCTTCCGCGGCATTTGCAAATCCATCAATAAAATAAGTGAAGAATAAAAAGAATTGAAAGAGGAGCGTATTGATGGCTAGTATTTCTTGTCCCATTCGAGCTGAACTAGCGGTAAAGAAGGTGAGGCTGACAAGTAAAAGAATAGTGCGGATAAAGATATCTCTGTTTACACCAAAGAACTTTTTCAATTCAGAGGATTCTAGCATTTCGATCAAAGTCCAATTTTTCCACATGGGTTTGCTTCTTTTTATCAGTACAAATAATCCAGTAGTAAAACCTATATATTGAGCTATTAAAGTTCCCCAAGCCACGCCTTCCGATTTCATATCCAATCCAAAAACGAAAATGATATTAAAAAGGATGTTCCCAATGTTAATAAGTAATGCTAAGTAAAGAGGAGTTCTGGTGTCTTGCCTACCAATAAACCATCCCATGATAGCATAAAGGCCTAATGTGGCTGGAGCGGCAAATATTCTAATGTGAAAGTATTTTAAAGCTTCTGAATTAATGGCTTCACTAGCTCCTAGCAAATTTACTCCAAGTTTACCTATTGGGATTTGTAAACTCATTAATACTAAAGCCACAGAAAAAGCGACCATCATCGAACGGCTGAAAACCTGAACAATCTGATTGCTATTGTTTTGGCCATGGGCTTGTGCTACAAAACCGGTTGTACTCATCCTTAAAAAACCAAAACTCATATAGATAAAGCTAAAAATACTACCACCAATAGCAATGGCATTTAAATGGATTTCAGAATCCATGTGCCCCATTAAAGCTAAATCTACCATCCCCACTAGCGGAACAGAGATGTTGCTGAGTATATTGGGGAGGGCTAGCTTTAAGATCGGATTTTTCATTTTGCAAAAGTAGGGAAGCTCTTGAAATGAAAAAAGCCAGAATTAAATCTGACTTTCAAAGACTCTTTTTACTAAATTAAGTCATGCTATGCTATGCCATAGGAGAATAGGAATTGGTAGCTTGACAACAGGTGATTGGGCAAACAATAGGTGGTGCTAAAGTAGAAATTCTATTTCCACAATTGGTGCATTTCCAGGTATAAGCTTTCGGTAAAACTTGGTCTGCATATTTTTCGAAGGTGTTAATTTCGCCGCAGCACTCAATATGGCATACCGTAGGTTTAATGTCCGAAACTTCTCTGTTTCCACAGTTTGTGCATTTCCATTCTGTCATAATTATTTGTTTTTTAAGTGAACGGCTAAAGTTACTATTTTTCGTTTAACATTCATTAAAAATAATGTGGAAATAATATGCTCGTAATTTACTACATTTGGCATCTCTAAAAATAAAACAGAATATAAAATGGCAAAAGTTATAGGCTTGGGAAATGCCCTAGTTGATATCATGACCCCTTTGGAAAATGATAATATATTATCTCAAATAGAATTTCCAAAAGGAAGTATGCAATTGGTGGATGCAGAAAAAAGCAATGAAATTTTAAAACTCACCTCTCATTTAAAAAGTTCTTTAGCTAGTGGTGGTTCCGCAGCCAATACCATACATGGAATTGCCCGTTTAGGCATGGAAACAGCCTTTGTTGGTAAAATTGGGAATGATGATTTTGGTAGAATATTTAAAGACGATCTAGTAAAAAGTAATATAAGCCCTTCTCTATTTTATTCTGAAACAGAGACTGGTAGAGCAGTAGCCATGGTTAGCCCAGATTCGGAAAGAACTTTTGCTACCTATTTAGGTGCAGCTGTTGAGCTTTCTGCTGACGATATTCAACCTGAATTGTTTAAAGGCTACGATGTTCTTCACATTGAGGGATATTTAGTATTTAATGAAGAGTTGATTGAGAAAGCCGTTAAAACTGCAAAAGAAGCAGGTTTGAAAGTGAGCTTAGACCTAGCAAGTTTCAATGTGGTGGATGCAAAGTTAGATTTCTTAAAGAGAATGGCAGACAACTATGTTGATATTTTATTTGCTAATGAAGAAGAAGCTAAATCGTTTACAGGCTTTGAAGACCCTAAGAAAGCTTTAGAAGCTATAGCTGAACAAGTTGATATCAGTATAGTAAAAGTGGGAAAAGATGGTTCTTTGATTTTGAAAGAAGGTAACACAACCCGAATTGAAGTTATAGAAGCCAAGCCAATTGATACAACTGGAGCAGGTGACTATTATGCTTCCGGGTTTTTATATGGATATCTCAATGGATTATCTTTAGGCCAAGCAGGAAAAATAGGTTCTTTACTAGCCGGAAAAGTAATTGAAGAAATGGGAGCTTCCATTAATGATAATACTTGGGTAGAAATTCTAGAAGAAGTAGTAAAAATTAAGGCCAGTTAAGGCCTAGGAAAGGCTTGGTTGAATCATTCTAAACTATGGATTGAAAATCATTTAATTGCTTGTGCTATTTCCTTTTACAAAGTTTTTAAATAAATTTGCAAGCCTTTCAAACAGAAAATAATCTTTTTTAATTAAAAATATAGCAATATGAAAGTATATAAAACAGATGAGATCAAAAACGTGGCTCTTGTTGGCGGGGCGAAAAGCGGGAAGACTACTCTTGCCGAAGCCATGCTTTTTGAAGGAAAAGTGATAGACAGAAAAGGTTCAGTTGACGACAAAAACTCAGTTTCTGATTATCGCGATATTGAAATTAAAAAACAGAACTCTGTTCACTCTACAATCATGTATACTGAATTTGACGGAAAAAAAATCAATATTATTGATACTCCAGGATTCAATGATTATGTTGGTGAAGTAGTTTCTGCACTTTCAGTAGTCGAGACCGCATTATTAGTAACAAATACTCATGTAGGAGTTGATGCCACTACAGAAAATGCATGGCGTCAAGCTGAGAAATCTAATTCACCTGTTTTATTTATTGCTAATCAATTAGATCACGAAAAAGCTAATTTCGATTCAACTGTAAGTCAGTTGAAAGAGTTTTTTGGTGATAAAGTATCAAGAGCTCAGTATCCAGTCAATGCCGGTGAAGGTTTTGATAGCATCATCGACTTAGTGTTAAATAAGATGTTGAAATTCCCTAAGGGTGGCGGAGCATGTGAAATTGTTGATATTCCTGCTTCTGAAGCTGATAAAGCTGCCGAATTATCTTTGAAGTTAATGGAAAATGCTGCTGCTGGTAGTGATGAGTTAATGGAGAAGTATTTCGAAAATGATAAATTGACTCTTGAAGAAATGAGAGAAGGTATTCGTTTAGGTATGAGAACCAGAGCTATCTTCCCCATTTTCTGTACTAGTGCTAAAACTGGTGTAGGAGTTAATCGTTTAATGGATTTCGTTAATCATTCTTGTCCTGCTCCATCAGGAAGACCTAGAACTGCTACTGACGGAACGGTATTTACTTGTTCTCAATCCGACCCTACTGCATTCTTCGTTTTTAAAACTAGTGTAGAGCCCCATATGGGTGAGGTTTCTTACTTTAAAGTATATGGTGGTAAAGTAACCGAGGGAATGGATTTGATTAATTCTCGTCATGGTAATAAAGAAAGACTGCCACAATTAATGGTAGTTGCTGGTAAGAAGAGAGATAAGGTTGCTGAAGTTTATCCTGGTGATATTGCATCGGCAATTAAATTAAAAGATACTAAAACGAATGATACTTTGGTTGATGCTAAAATATCAGGATTAAAGTTTGAGCCTATTCCGTTCCCAGAGCCAATTGCTAGTACTGCTGTAAAGGCTAAAGCTTCTGCTGATGATGAAAAAATGGGTTCTATTTTGAATGACATGCGTAAATCTGACCCTACAATTATTGTGGAGCACAGTAGAGAACTACGTCAAATCATCCTTAAAGGACAAGGTGAGCTACATTTAAATACCATCAAGTGGTATTTTGATAATGTTTATCATATTGATATTGAATATTATGCTCCTAAGATTCCATATCGTGAAACGATTACGAAATCTGCTTATGCAGACTATCGTCACAAAAAGCAATCGGGTGGTAGTGGGCAGTTTGGTGAAGTTCATATGTTCATCCAACCTTATTCTGAAGATATGCCTAAGCCTACTGACTTCCCAGTTAGAGGAACAGAAGAGCATGAACTACCTTGGGGTGGTAAATTAGTCTTCAACAATTGTATTGTTGGTGGTGCTATTGATGCACGCTTCAATCCTGCTATCCTTAAAGGTATCATGGAGAGAATGGACCAAGGACCTCTTACCGGTTCTTATGCTCGCGATATTTCAGTTTATATTTATGATGGTAAAATGCACCCTGTAGATTCTAATGAGATTTCATTTAAATTAGCGGGTCGTTTTGCATTTAGTGATGCTTTTAAGCATGCTGGACCAAAAATTATGGAACCAGTTTATGATTTAAGTATTAGAGTTCCTGAAGACAACATGGGTGCTGTTATGACAGATATCCAAGGAAGAAGAGCGATGATTATGGGTATGGAAGCCGATGGTCATTATCAAATCATTAAGGCTAAAGTACCTTTGGCTGAAATGCACAGATATTCTACTTCTTTAAGCTCCTTGACTTCTGGTCGTGGTACATTTAGTATGACTTATGACCAATATCAGCAGGTTCCTACTGATGTTCAGGATAAACTATTGAAAGAATACGAAGAGTCTTTGGATGAGGAAGATTAGTCTTCTTAGAAGATTCTTATTTAATTAAATAAATTTCTAAACTACTTGCACAAGCCTCCGATTTTCGGAGGCTTTTTTTATTTCCTTAACCACCAGCTCAATAAAAACAAATTCCCAATAAATAGAACCATTAATATTATGACAAAAGTGGAAATCATGAAATTTCCAATAATTTGAAATAAAAACAGCATAGCGATGCCTATTATGGTGATGATGGTTCCCCCAAGAAATTCATTTTTCCAAGCTAACCAAATGAGCAATAGAAAGAAAAGCCAAGGTAAGGCATTTGGACTGTTTTTGAGAATAGCCATAAAATCATTACCATATGCTTCGGCACCAGAAAGCAAGGCAAATATAAAAATGAGGATTCCAAAAATCAAACCCAATATGCGGGCAGTTAACCGAGAGAAATTAGCCCATTTGAATGATGAGGACATTGACATCTTTAGCTTTTTTTCTCAAAGATAATGGCTTTGAGCTGAAATGTCAAGAACTCAAAAAAAGGGAAGAGTTTTATTTTACGATCACTTTCAGGTCCATAAATTCAACGATGTCGCCCTTGACGAGCTTCTTTCTTTTTCTAAACTCAGCCTCGCCATTAACATTTACATCGCCTTCACTTATGAATAAGTTAGCTCTACCACCACTTTCTGCCCAGCCTAAAAGCTTTAACAGTTTATTTAACTCAATAAACTCTTTTTGTCCTAATTCAAACTCCATTATTTCTAAATTTGTGGCCTCAAATATAGAACAAATGCGCAATCTGAATCTTAAAAATATCTTTTTCTTTTTATTAGTGGGTTTTATTGTTTTGGCCTTCATTCCTTTTAAAGAGATAGAGCCCATCACTTATGTAGAAAGAACAAGTGGAGAAGAAAGAATAGAGAAAGTTCCCGGTGAAGCTTGGCTTTATTGGCTTTATTATAATCCGGTCGGTGAGTTGAGTTTAAATACCATGGTAAAGAATAAGTTCCTTTCTTCTTGGTATGGCCAGCAAATGGATAAGCCTTCCTCTAAAGAGAAGATAGAGGACTTCGTTTCGGATTTTAAAATGGATTTGTCAGAAGCCGTAAAGAAGGATTTTGAAAGCTTTAATGATTTTTTCTATAGAAAATTAAAAAAAGAAGCCCGGCCAATCAATTTAGACTCCTCAGTTTTGGTTTCTCCTGCAGACGGAAAAGTGTTGGCCTACTCCGATATTTCTAAACAAGACTTCATTGTGAAAGGTTATAGATTCAATGTCTACGATTATTTTCAGAATGACGAAATAGCTCAAAAATATGAAAATGGTAGTTTAATGATATTTAGACTTTGTCCAACAGATTATCATCGATATCATTTCCCAATAGGTGGAGAGGTAGCTTTTGAATCTAAGATAGATGGAGATTATTATTCTGTTTCGCCCATTGCATTAAAGAAAAAAATAAAATTGATTGCACAAAATAAACGTGAGTATACAGTCATTAAAACCGAAGATTTTGGAGATGTTATTATGTCGGAAGTTGGAGCTACCATGGTCGGAAGTATGGTTACTACTTACTCGGACCCTTTCATTGAAAAAGGACAAGAAAAAGGATATTTCAAATTTGGAGGTTCAACAGTGATATTGTTTTTTGAGGAGGGTAAAATTGAAATAGATTCAGACTTATTATTAAATAGTCAGAATCAAATTGAAACCTCTGTGTTGATGGGTGAAGGAGTGGCTCGAGTAAAGTAGTAAATAGAGAAAACCAAAAAAAGTGTAAAAAACAATCTATTTGAATTTTTAAAATTACATTTGCCGCCTTAAAATAGAAAATATGCCAACTACTATAAAACAAAATAAACGTCTAAAACCAGACTGGTTGAAGATAAAAGTCCCAATGGGAAAAACCTATATCGGAGTTAAAGAGATCATTAAAAAGCATAAGTTAAATACCATTTGCACCAGTGGTCATTGTCCTAATATGGAAGATTGCTGGGGACGTGGAACCGCCACATTAATGATACTCGGTGATGTTTGTACTAGAGCTTGTAGATTCTGTAATGTGAAAACAGGAAAACCAGAAACTGTTGATTATGATGAACCCAGAAGAGTAGCGGAATCGGTGAAACTATTGAATCTGAAACACGTTGTTTTAACTTCGGTTGATAGAGATGATATGGAAGATGGTGGAGCTGCTATTTGGGCTGAAACCATCACAAAAATCAAAGAGGAGATGCCAAATACCACCATTGAAAGTCTAATTCCAGATTTTCAAGGTGATTATGAAGATTTAAAAACGGTGATGGAAAGTCGCCCAGAAGTGATTTCTCACAATATGGAAACAGTTCGTCGCTTAACCCCAAAAATGAGAAATAAAGCCAAATACGATACCAGTTTAGAAGTGATTAAAAACATTGGCGATTTTGGTTTGGTGAGTAAATCTGGAATTATGGTTGGAATTGGTGAGACACAAGAAGAGGTTCTGGAAACCATGGATGACCTCAGAAAAGTAAACTGTCAGGTTTTAACCATTGGTCAATATCTACGTCCTAGCGATTGGCATTTCGATGTCGTAGAATATGTGCATCCAGATATTTTCGAAATGTATCGTAAGTCTGCATTAGAAAAAGGGTTCCGTCATGTGGAGAGTGGTCCATTGGTTCGCTCCTCCTATTTAGCCGAAAAGCATATTCATTAAACCTCGAAATTAGAACCAAATGGAAAACACAACCTATTTTTCAGATTTAGAAGGGCTGTCTGAATATCAAGAAGTTTGGGACAGGCAAGAGAGTTTGTTCGATGAGTTGATTGGATTAAAAAGACAAAATTTTAATTTGCCACAATGTGAGAAGTTAGCCGAATTTCAGCATTTGATTTTCTGTCAACATCCTCATGTATATACTTTAGGCAAAAGTGGTGATGCACAGAATTTGCTAATTAATCAAATAGAACTACAAGCTCGCGATGCTCAATTTATAAAAACCAATAGAGGAGGAGATATCACTTACCACGGACCAGGGCAATTGGTAGGCTATCCTATTTTTAATTTGGAACAGATGCAAATGAGCGTAAAAGAATATATTTATAATTTGGAGGAGGCTATCATTCTAACGATTGCCGATTATGGATTAAAGGGTGGTAGATTAGAGGGAGCTATTGGCGTTTGGTTAAAAGCTACGGATATTTTGCCACAGAGAAAAGTTTGTGCTATTGGAGTAAAGGTGAGTAGGCACGTGAGTATGCACGGTTTTGCTTTAAATATCAATACCAACCTCGATTATTTCAATTATATAAATCCATGTGGTTTTTTAGATAAGAGTGTGACTAGTTTACAAAAAGAATTGGGAAGAGAAATAGATTTTGAGGAGGTGAAAGCCAAAGTAAAAGATAATATGGCAAAAGTCTTTGAGATTGAATATGCAGATTTATAGCTTTTTATTACATGAAGAAACAAGAAACCCCAAACACTAATGATAGCATTTGGGGTTTCTTTTTATGGGTTTAGGATTTCTAGAACATGCCTGGCATCATGCCACGTGCTGCACTTGCCATTTCCATCTCATTCACATTATTGGCACTTTCTAGAGCTTTATTAGTAGCTACTTGTAATAATTCCTCTATGGCTTCCTTGTCACCTTCATCAATAAGTGCTTGGCTTATTTTAATTTCGGTAACTCTACGGTTTCCGTTAATATATACTTGAATACCTTCTGCTTCACCTTTAACAGTTATGGTTTCTAATTTTTGTTTGCTTTGATCCATGGCCTCTTTCATAGGACCCATCTGACTCATTAGTTTATCGAACATCTTTCTAATTTTTACTGCAAAAATAATAGATTTCGTTAATAAAAAAACAAGTTCTTTAGGCAACTTTTAGAGATTAATTTGGCCTTGTTTTTGTGTTAATATAGAATGAAATATGTTTTTTTAAAGAAAAATTAAATTCTACCTTTGCTTAATAATATGAGACAATTTCCAATACATAAAATATTGATGGTGATTACCTTTGTGGTTCTTACCCAGTTTGTGTTTGGGCAAATGTCTAATTATAAATCTCTCTATATATATAATTTTATTAAGCGAATAGAATGGCCAATTATTGAATCTGATGAGAATTTTCATATTGTGATATATGGAGATAAAAACACCTATGAATCTATTTTAAAGATCGCAGAAACTAAATTAGCTGGCGACAGACTTATTCAAGTAGACTATATTGACGAAGTTGAGGATTTGGTTTTAGCTGATTTAATTTATGTGGATTATTCTAAACGTAAATATATTCCTGAGGTTGCTTCTTGGATAAAAAACAGACCAATATTATTGGTTAGTGACTATAAAAACGCAAAATTTACCGATATTAACCTTTTTGAAACTAGTGATGGCCTTGAATTTATCATTAGGCCAGAATTAATTAGAGATAAAGGTTTAAAGCTGAGTGATATGTTAATTCAGCTCGGAAAAATAGAAATCGAAAATCAGTAAAATCACGTAAACAATAATATATAATTAGAACTTAATTTTAACTTTTGAAACCTGAAACAAAATATAATACAAACTTGACCCATAGAAAGCATATTCAGATACTTATTCTGATTCTTGTTTCTCTTGTGATTACACCTGTTTTGCATGCGCAAAAAGAGGTGGAAAGTATGAGTACCGATGAGATCAGAAAAATCACCCAAAGTGAATTGTTGGAAATGCCTTTAGAAGAATTAATGGCCTTGGTGAGAAGGTTTAAGCTTTCTTCTTTGGAGGAGTTATACGAGAAAGTTTTAAACCCAGAAGTAAAGACAGCCTCAAAGTTTGATGAGAAGTATTTTGAGTCCCCTCTTAGTATTTCCGTTATCACTGGTGATGATATTGATGCCTCCGGCGCTCTTAATGTTCCAGAGGCGCTTCGATTAATTCCGGGTTTAATTGTGAGACAAAAAACCAATGGAAATTACGATGTCCATATTCGTGGAAATGATAATATTCCGAGTGGTCAAACTTTATTCTATAGTGAAAACTCTCTAACCCTAGTCATGATTGATGAGCGGCCTGTTTATAATCATTTTCAAGGTGGAACTTTTTGGGAAACATTGCCTGTGAACATGGAGAATATTGATAGAATAGAAGTGGTTTATGGCCCTTCATCTGCACTTTATGGCCCAAATGCAGTGAGTGGAGTTATTCACATCTTCACCAAACGTAATAATGTTGAAGGCTTAGAGAGCCATGTGCAAGCTCAAATGGGCGCTGAGGGCTCGCAAGATCTACAAGCTAACATTGCACTAGGGAATAGTAAATTTACGGCACGAATCACAGCAAACTATCAAAAACTCGATCGCTTTCAAGATGACTATTTTGCCTTTGAAAATTATTTCGACACTGTTAGAAAAGGACGTTATGTTCCTTCCGATTCCATTAAATATTTCGCGCCAAATACAGCAAGTAAATTCCCTAATCCATTAAGATCTTCAGAGCGAAAAGCAGCCAACTTGTTTCTTTATTATCAAAAAGCAAAAGACCAAGGGATAGCCTTTAGTGCAGGAATTCAGCAGTCAGATATACAAAGCATATTTTTCGATACCAGAGAGTTTTCTTTAACAGGCCGACAAAGTTTATCAGGCTATAGTAATCTTAAGTATTATTACAAAGGCTTAAACTTTAATGCCTCTTATAATTTAGGACAACAGAATTTAGCATTGGGTTATCCGGGTTATGAATTTGTATATGGTAATTTTCAATCGAGTATAGAGTATTTATATAAGTGGAAAAACTTAAAAGTATTGCCAGGAATTAGTTATCAATATGTGTTTTATGACGATCAGAGGTATTTACCCGAAGGGGAATCTGGAATTTTTAGTGGTCGACAAGATTTGGGTAATACTGCTGTGTTTATAAGATTTGACTATACTTTGATTGAGAAGTTGAGATTAACTGCTGCTGGACGATGGGAATGGTTTAAATATCCCAAAGATGATTATTTCAGTTATCAGTTTACGGCAAGTTATACTATTGATGAACATAGTGTGGTTAGAGGTGTTTACTCTAAAGCCAATCGTGGTCCTTTTATGTGGGATTATCATGTCAATTTCTCTGAAATATCTCAATATGGGAATACCACCTTAGAAACCAATTATAATAAGAATCTTGATCTTAAATTATTAGAGATGCACCTGTTTGAGTTTGGTTTTAGGTCGCATTTATCGAAAAATGTAACTGCCGATGGAAGTTTCTTCTATAACCAAACTACTAATTATAATCTTCCTGAAGGAGAGCTATATCAAATCAACCAGAATAGTTATTTGTTGGAAGTAACTAAGCAAAACCTTCCTTTAGTTTCCAAACAGATGGGGGCCAGTTTAAGTGTAGAGACTTTAGTATTAAAACATATTCATGCCAAATTGTTTGGAACCCTACAAATGACAAATCTGGATATGGTGACTAGCAGTTATGACCTGAATGACACCTTAATTGTAATCATTAATAACGATTCGAAAATTCATAAAGCTACTCCCAAGTTTACTGGAGGCTTTAATATCAATTATAGAGGAGATTCCAAGATTTCTGCCAATACCGATGTATACTTCTTAAGTACTCAAAATGTGTTTACTTATGATGGAATGAAAAAGATAAACTCTAAAGCCATTGTGAATCTTAAAATCGGCTACCGCTTCTATGGTCAACATCAGGTATTTGTTTCTGGACGAAATATGCTGGCCAACGATGATTATGAGTTTATATTTGGTGATAGGGTGGGAGCTGAGTTTTTGCTTGGTGTAAGCCTTCGCTGGGGTAAAAAGAAATAATGTTAACTTTATAGCTTGCAAAAGAAATCCATAACAAATAGATTAGGCTTGGCCTATGCCCTGAGTACATTGACTATTCTATTGGGTGCCATTATGCTTTTCTTTGCTTTAAATAATAATTACAAGCTGCTGCAAAGTATGGCAGATGTATATTCTCCTTCCACGGCCTTATTACAAAAGTTTTCTTATCAGGTGACCGAAACCAAAATGCTGATTAAAAACTGGGTTTTCGTGAGTCCTAAAACGCATTCTCCCGATAAAATAAGACTTAAACAATTACTGGATACCGATATTCCTCAAATCCTAGATGAATTGAGGGTTTTATCGGAGAACTGGGAAGAGGATGAAAAGAAGGTATTACAACATTTGGAATTATATTTTAATGACAATCTGGTTCCTGCTCAGCAAGAAGTAATGGCGATTCTGACCACCTTCGACGATTATAATAATGCATTATTGGTATTTCAGGCTCAGTCACTGGTAGAAGATGAATCAGACCCTGTGATGTTGGTAACTACTAGCTTAATTGATGAAATTAATGAGTTTATGTTGACATTATCCTTGAAATCTGAGGATGTAAAGGAGCAATCTAAAAAGTCGATGAATGCTTTTAAGCTATTGATTGTTTTTATCGCTGCTTCTATAGCTTTTGGGACTTTATTATTGGCAAGCTATATCAATCGTTCGGTTATTAAACCTTTGAAGGAATTAGATAAAGCTGCTTCATTGGTTCAAAGCGGGCAACTCGATATCCAAGTGAAAGTGGCGCAGAACGATGAAGTGGGGAGTTTAAGTGAGAATTTCAATAAGATGATTTTTGGATTGAATGAACAGAAATATGAACTGGAGGAATTCAATCAGCTATTATTGAAATCCCAGAAAAAGCTCAAAGAAACCAATAAAACCAAAGATAAGTTTTTCAATATTATTGCCCATGATTTAAAAGGCCCGTTCACTTCTTTTCTTTCAGTTACTGATATTTTAAGTAATGATCCTGATAGTATTCCGGAAGACAAGAAGATTTATTTTCTTAAAAGCCTCAACCAGTCAGCTGTGTATTTGGAAAGTTTATTAGATAATTTACTGCAATGGGCGAGAACTCAAAGTGGTACTTTAGAAGTGAACTTGCGGTGTATGCAGCTCGATGATATAGTGAAACAAAACATCCGTCTCCTACAAATGAATGCTCAGAGTACAAAAGTAGAACTGGTGAATAAAATTGAGGAGGGCATCAATGTAAATGCGGATCCTAATTTATTACATACCGTTCTTAGAAACCTGTTGAGTAATGCGGTGAAGTTTAGTGAAAATGGTGGGCAAGTTGAGATTAGTACGAGAGACTTAGACGATAAGTTTGTGGAATTATCCATAAAAGATCAAGGTATTGGTATCGCGTCAGAAGACATTGCTAAGCTCTTCCGAATAGATGTGAGTACCAAGCTTATTGGCGAATCTACACAAAAAGGGACAGGTTTTGGACTTATTCTATGTAAAGAATTTGTTGAAAAGCAAGGTGGCAAAATACGAGTAGAAAGTGAGCTAGGAAAAGGAACTACATTTAGCTTTACTCTTGCCAAATGTTAGATTTTTCTATTAGAAGATAGGTCTAAGGCCATCTTCTTTCTTCCATTTAATACCGCATCCCACACTTGGTTTCTGATTCTTGTTTACCTCTCGTCCAGCTAATATTTTATCTAAGGCTTCTCGTAAATCTTTTCCATTCACCACTTCATTATTTTTAGGACGAGCTTCATCTAATTGTCCGCGATAAACAGCTTTATCCTCCTCATTAAAAATATTATAATCGGGTGTGCAAGCCGCTTGATATGCTTTTGCCACTTCTTGACTTTTATCGTATAAATAGGGAAATGGCATTTCCCACTTTGCAGCATGTTCTTTCATTTTTTCAGGAGCATCTTGAGGATAGTTAATAATATCGTTACTACTGATGGCCACGAATCCGATTCCTTTGGGCATATATTCCTTAGCCAGTTTTACCAGCTCCTCTATCACATGTATCACATAAGGACAATGGTTGCAAATAAACATTACAACTGTGCCATTCTCTCCTCTGATTTGAGCATAATTTAATGTGTTCCCGCTGATGGTGTCAGGAAGAGAAAAATCAGGAGCTTGAAAGCCTAATGGGATTTGTAGGGTTGGAGTTTCTGCCATGGGTTTTTATTTACAAATATATAAATAAGTATTAAAGAGCTTCAAGCCAACGCAGGAACAATACATCATAAACACTATAATATTGTTTTCCATCCTCATCGTATTGTTTGTTTATCAATTCTTTTTTAAGTAAGGATTGAAGGGAACGAATGATTCCAGAAGAACTTCCAAATGCATATTTCTGAATAAAGGCTGAAGAAGTAATACTATAGACCTTGCCTTCTTTTGCAATGGCTTTTATGAGTTTCCATTGGGCTTTTGTGAGCATTTCTCTATAGGTGAAGAAAACCATTTCTTGTTCTTTTAATAATCTGGATGCCTCTTCTTGCCAAGTTTTTGTTGTGGCTTCTTTTTTTGAAGAAGAAAAAACCCTATTGCATAATAATTGAACATAATAGGTGTGAACATTGGTCCAATTTAGTATTTCTGCAACCACTTCTTTGTCTATCTTTTTCTTATATTTCTCAAATTGCTGAACAATGAAATTTTGGTAGATTGCAAAGTCGATTTGCTCTAAATGCAAGAATGCAGTACTTCTGAAAAATGGTTTGGAAGGATTTGAAAAAAGGTCATGCATAATATGTTACTGACTCCCTGAAAAAATAAAAACTACATTTTTTAATTGCTGAACAATAGTTCGAAGATAAGCATCAGTGCCTTTTTCTGGATAGGAAGTAATCTGTTGGAATTCATCGATGGCGATTAATACTGGTTTGTGATGCTGATCGAGCATGTTTAATAAGTTTCTAATCTGAGTTTTACTTTCGTTTTGTTTCAGATTAAAACTCACATTTGGTTCCCCAGAAAGTGGATCGTAGGATAATGTGACATGTAATGATTTAAAGAAATCCCAGATTTTTTGTCCTATTTTTGTCTTTTCTGGTAGGGTTTTTAAAATCGCTGTCGAAAGGCTATTTAAAAGGTCATTTAGGTTTTCTGTTGATAAAATATCAATATAAATAGTAGGGTTACCCATTTAGTTCACAAATAGTTGTATATGAGTATATTATTTTGTAAATTGTATTCAAATTCAGGAACGATGAGGATACTAAAAAACATTGATAGACAGACGTTTAAAGAAAGATTTACAACAAAAGAAG